>PMFY01000432.1:255-6795 GCA_003157945.1 Acidimicrobiaceae bacterium
TGCGTCGTCGCCGACCGCGGCATGATCAGCGCCGAGACGATCGCCGAACTCGAGGCGCGTGGGCTCTTGTACATTCTCGGCGTTCGCGAGCGCACCGACAAGCTCGTGCGCGACCTCGTGCTCGACGATCCCGCCCCCTTCGTCCCGTTCGTTCTGACCAAGCGCAAGAAGGACATCGAATACGAGGCCAAGGCCGTCGCTCTGGCCGGCCGGCGCTACATCGTCTGTCGCAATCGCGAAGAGATGAAGAAGGACGCCGCCGCCCGCGCCGCGATCCGTGGAGCGGCCCGGTCGCGTCACGCGGGACGGGGCGCCACCCCTCCGGTCGGCTGACCGCGGCCGGGGCTCACCACCGGCCCCGCGCCCGATCCGTGCACCCGAGCACTTCAGTTGACGGGGCGAACTGCCGATCACTAGGCATGGACCCAGGCACGACACACGAGCGGACGACGGAGGGCGGCAGCATCGCCGTCGCTCCCCACGATCCGTTCCTCGCCTGGCGTGACCTGCAGGATCCGGCCGCCACGCCCGCCGCTCCGCCGACGGACCCGACGCCCCCCACCACGGACCTGCCGGCCGCCCCCGGGCGCGACCTCGGCGCCCTCGCCGACCTCGACAGCCCCCGCCTGGTCCTGAGCGAGGCCTACATCGGTGTCGACCGACGTCGGCCCGGTCTGCGGGGCGCGCTGACCCGTGTCACCTTCGGGTCGCGGCGCACGCTGCTCCGCCTCGAGGTGCTGCTCGTCCTGGCCGTGGTCGCGGTGGTGGTCGGCAGCGCCGTACTGGTGGCGGCGCATCCCCGGCCCGCCGCCGCCCGCCCCGCGGCCGCAGCGGCCGTTCCGTCGAACGCGCTGCGGGATCTGCAGGTCGCGCACGCGACCCCGGCTGCCACGACTCCCGCCACGGCCCCCGTGGCCACGGTCCCCGTGGCGGCAGTTGCGGCGCCGGCCGCGCCGGCCACCCCGGTGGCGACCGCCCCCCCGGCCACCGCCCCCCCGGCGACCGTGCCGCCGACCACGCCGGATGCCATGGGCGCCGCCGCGCTGGCCCTGGTCCGTTACCCGTGGCAGCAGCTGTCCGGCTACTCGATCCGCTTCCTCCCCATCGCCGACGCACCGTCGCCGGGCTTCTACGGCAACACCGACTTCACGTGGGGCCAGAAGGGCGGGGTCTCGACCCTCTACGTGTACCCCGGGGAGACGATCCAGCAGCTGGCCGGGATCACGGCGTTCGAGATCGGACACGAGGTCGACGCCGGCTACGTCGAACCCCAGGGCGGCCACGCGCAGATCTCGGCCATCCTCGGCATCGACCCCCCGAGCTGGGCCCCCGAGTGCGACTGTGCCGAGCAGGGCTACCTGTCCGGTTGGTACGCGGCCGCCTTCTCCGACTACTGGTCGCCGGGCGTGGGCGCCTGGAGCACGCTCGCTCCTCCGCCGTCCGGTGCCGTCCTGACGGCGGTCGAGCCATGGCTCGACCCGAGTCTTTCGTAGGATCGAACCCTTGACCCCTTCCGCCCTGCCCGGCCGGCACGACCGCTCCGACACCGCCGTACGGCGGCGCCCTCCGGGTGCCGGCGCGTCCGCACCGGAGGTGACCCCGTGACCCGGGTCGCGCTGATCCCCAGCGCCTACCCTCCGGCGGTGGGGGGCGTCGAGGAGCTGACCCGCCACCTCGCCCTGTCTCTGGTGGCGGCGGGTGACGAGGTGGAGGTGTGGACGCTTCTCGGGGACGACAGCGCCCCTGAGACCGTCGAGGTCCGGGACGGCCTCGTGGTGCGCAGGTTCCCGATGCCGCTGCCGGCCAGGAGTGCGTCCAAGGTCTCCCTCACCCTCACGACCGGTTGGCGCACGATGCGGTCGCTCCGACGGGCGGTCGCCGCGTTCCGGCCCGACGTCCTGCACGTGCAGTGCTTCGGACCCAACGGCGCCTACGCCACGGCACTCAGCCGCCTCTGCCACGTCCCGCTCGTGGTGACCCTCCAGGGGGAGACCCTGATGGACGACTCCGACATCTTCGAGACGTCGCAGAGCCTGCGTGCCGCGCTGCGGGCCGGTCTCCGGACGGCCACCGCCGTCACGGGCTGCTCGCAGTACACCCTGGACGACGCCGAGGCCCGCTTCGGACTGCCGGCCGGCCGGGGCACGGTGATCTTCAACGGTGTCGCAGCGGCCACCGACGACCCGCCGGAGCCGGTCGACCTGCCGGCGCCCCTCGGGACCGTGCCCTACGTGCTGGCCCTCGGACGCGTGGTCGACAAGAAGGGCTTCGACCTCCTGCTGGCCGGGTACGCGGCGATGGACCCGGCGGACCGGACGGCGGATCTCGTCATCGCCGGGACGGGCAACGCGCTCGAACGGTTGGAGGCCATGGCGGAGGAGTCCGGACTGGGCGAGCGCGTCCACTTCGTCGGGCGCCTGTCGCGTGAGCAGGTGTCGGCGGCCATGGCGGGTGCGGACCTGTTCGTGATGCCGAGCCGGCTCGAGCCGTTCGGCATCGTCGTCCTGGAGGCCTGGCGCGCCGCGACCGCCGTGCTCGCCACCGACCACGGGGGACCGCCCGAGTTCGTCCGGGACGGCGAGGACGGCCTGCTCGTGGATCCGTTCGACACCGTCGCCGTGGCGGCGGCCCTGGGCCGCGTGCTGTCCGACGGGACGTTGCGCCGGTCCCTGGCCACCGCCGGTCACGCCCGGGTCGAGGAGTTCTCCTGGCCCGCCATCGCCGCGACCTACCGCTCCCTCTACCGGTCGGTGACGACGACGGCCACCGTCGACGTGCGGACGGCGTCATGAGCGCGTCGACGTCGGAGACGCTGCGCGTCGGCATGGACCTCATCTCGATCGAGGAGGTCGCCGCCTCGGTGGACCACTTCGGCGACCGGTACGTGATGCGGCTGTTCACACCGCACGAGATCGAGACGTGCCGGACCGGCGGCTGTGCCGCGCGCGGCCGGGATGCATACGCCGTCGATTCACTGGCGGCCCGCTTCGCGGCGAAGGAAGCCGTGGTCAAAGTACTTCGCCCTGTCGAAATGCAACCCGACTGGCGTAGTATCGAAATACACCGGATGACAGGAGGATGGTGTGAGATCCGCCTGTCCGGTCAGGCCGCGGAGCTGGCTGCCGAAGCGGGCATCGGCGAGCTCACGGTCAGTCTGTCGCACGAGACGTCGGTCGCAGGGGCCGTCGTCGTCGGCCGGTGCCTAGAGAGAGAACGGGGAGTTTGATGACGGTAGACGAGACGATCCGCCAGGTTCTGGCGGAGCACGGTCGCCTGGCGGTGCCGGTGGATTCGCTGGGCGATGACACCGACCTCTTCGGGGCAGGGATGACGTCGCATGCGAGCGTCAACGTCATGCTCGCGCTCGAGGATGCCTTCGACTTCGAGTTCTCCGAGAAGATGCTGAAGAAGTCGACCTTCGAATCGATCGGTGCGATCCGCACCGGTGTCCTCGAGATGACGGGTGGGTGACGGAACGATGACCGCCAGCAACGTGAAGCCGATGACACGGGCCGGTGAGGTGGCGTCCCGGATGGCCGCCATCGCCGACGAGGTGGCCGGTCCGGCCGCCGCCGATGTCGACGACAGGGCGCGCTTCCCGACCGAGACCATCGACGCACTGAAGGCCGAGGGACTGCTGGCCGCGCTGGTGCCGATCGAGTTCGGTGGCGGTGGCGCCTCCCTGGAGGAGGTGTCCCGGGGCCTGGTGGCCCTCGGCCGCCGCTGCGCCTCGAGCGCCATGGTCGTGGCCATGCACCACATCCAGGTGGCCTGCCTGGTGCGTCACGGGCGCAACGAGGTGCTGCAGGCCTACCTCCAGGAGCTGGCCGAGCACCAGTACCTGCTGGCATCGGCCACCACCGAGGTCGGGACCGGCGGTGACGTGCGCTCCAGCATCTGTGCCCTCGAGGTGACGGACGGCCGCTTCCGGGTGGAGAAGCAGGCACCCGTGATCTCGTACGCCGACGACGCCGACGCCGTGCTGGTGACGGCCCGACGGACGGCCGACAGTCCCGAGAGCGACCAGGTGATCGTCCTCTGCCGCCCGCCCGGCCTCGAGTTGGAGCAGGTCGGCGAGTGGAACGCGCTGGGGTTCCGGGGCACGTGCAGCACGGGCTTCATCCTGCGGGCCACCGGGGATGCCGGCGAGGTACTCGACGAGCCCTACGCCGACATCTCGACGCGCACCATGCTGCCGATGGCGCATCTCCTGTGGTCCTCGGTGTGGCTGGGGATCGCCTCCGACGCCGTCGACCTGGCCCGCCGCTTCGTGCAGTCCGAGGCCCGGCGCAAGCCCGGCACCATGCCGCCGGCCGCGCTGCGGCTGGCCGACGTGACGGTCGTCCACCAGCAGTTCGTCGACATGGTGCAGTCGTCGCTGGCCCGCTACGCGGCGGCCGGCACCGACGCCGACCGCCTGTCGTCCATCGGGTTCGGCGTGGGGATGAACGCCCTCAAGGTGTCCTCCTCGACCCTGGTGGTCGACATCGTGCGCGAGTGCATGCTCATCTGCGGNNATCATGGCGAACAACGCCCAGATGCTGCTCGTCCTGCGGGGTGAGTGAACGCGATGGCTGATGCACTCGACGTCCGGACGGGCGACGACGAACCGTGGGCGGACTTCCGTGCCGCGCTGCTCGACGGTGGCGTGCTGCTGGCCACCGACGTCGACGGCGTCTACGGCCGGTCGGCGACCTACGAGTCCGTGGCCGACGCCATCGACCGCCTGGTCCTCCGGGTGGGGGCCGACCAGGAGGCCCTCAGCGTGCGGTTCCCGCCCGTCATGCCGTGGACGAACTTCGTGAAGAACGGGTACCTCGAGTCGTTTCCCGACCAGATGGGGTCGATCCACACGTTCCGCGGCGACGGCAAGGCCCATGCCGAGCTCGTGCACGCCGCGGAGGAGGGGCATGACCGCGCCCCGCTCCTGGAGTCGACGGACATGGTCCTCTGCCCGGCGGTGTGCCACCCGCTGTACCCGACGCAGTCGGGTACCCTGCCCGAGGGCGGCCGGGTCGTGGAGGTCTACGGCTACTGCTTCCGGCACGAGCCGAGCACCGATCCCTTCCGGATGCAGGCGTTCCGACAGCACGACTACGTCTTCCTCGGCTCCCCCGAGGGGGCACGCGCCCACCGGGACCGGTGGATCGAGCGCGGCCTCGACGTCCTCAGCGGACTCGGACTGACGGTCGAGTCGGTGATCGCCAACGACCCGTTCTTCGGCCGTCCCGGCCGGATGCTGGCGGCCAACCAGCGCTCCGAGGAGCTCAAGTACGAGATCGTGGCGCCGGTGTTCGCCGAGGGCCGCCAGACGGCCATTTCGTCGTCGAACTGCCATCTGGACCACTTCTCCCGACCG
The DNA here is from genome assembly GCA_003157945.1 of Acidimicrobiaceae bacterium. Next base: position 5,615 of record PMFY01000432.1, read on the forward strand.
TTCGACATCGCCACGGCGGACGGGCAGACCGCCCACACGTCCTGCTTCGGCTTCGGCGTCGACCGGATCACCCTCGCCCTGCTCGAACACCACGGCACCGACCCGGCCGGCTGGCCCGCCGACGTCCGGGCCGCGCTGTGGCCGTAGAGCCGGCCGTCCGCGGAGGGGAGTGGCGATGACGGTCGGGCCCCTCACGTTGACGGCGGACACGTTCGTCCCGCACCCCCTGCACGCCACCGAGCGCAGCTGGACGGAGACGAACTGCTATGTCGACGTCTGGATCGAGGTGCTCCACGCCCTCGGCCTCGACCCGGTGGCCGGGTCGGCGTTCACGCTGAGCTGCGACTTCGAGGGTGACCAGTGGACGTTCTTCAAGTACCCCCCCGAGGACCTGTGGACGCTGTACGGCATCGACGTCGCCGAAATGAACGTCTGGCGGCCCGTCGTCGACCATGTCGAGGAGCAGCTGGCGCTGGGCCGGCTGTGCACCGTCGAGGGCGATGCCTGGTTCCTCCCCGACACCGTCGGCGTGTCGTACGGGATCGACCACGTCAAGACCACCGTCGTCCCGGCCGCCATCGACCGGGCCGGCCGATCGCTCGGCTACTTCCACAATGCGGGCTACTACGAGCTGGCGGGTGACGACTTCGACGGCCTGCTGCGGCTCGGGGCCCATGCCGACCCCGACGCCCTGCCGCCCTACGTCGAGCGCATCCGCCTCGACCGGGTCCGGCGCGACGATCCGGAACTGGTCGGGCGCGTCGTGGGCCTCGCCCGTAGCCACCTCGCCCGCCGGCCGCTGGACAATCCCGTGACCCGGATGGCGGCGCGACTGCGCGAGGACCTGCCCTGGCTGGCCACCCAGGACATCGAGGCCTTCCACCTCTACTCGTTCGGCCTGTGCCGCCAGTGCGGTGCCAGCACCGAGCTGGCCGCCTCCTTCGTCGACTGGCTGAACCGGTACGACGCCCCGGGCACCGAGCCGGCGGCCGGGTCCTTCCGGGAGGTGGCCGAGGGGGCCAAGCGCCTCCAGTTCTCCCTGGCCCGGGTGGTGCGCGGCCGCACCGTCGACGTGGACGGCGTCCTCGGTGAGATGGCCGGGCACTGGGACGACGCCATGCGGGTGCTGGAGTCCCGGTATGGGAGCTGACGAACCCGACGACCTGCTGGCCGATCCGGAG
>PMFY01000405.1 GCA_003157945.1 Acidimicrobiaceae bacterium
CTGGCCGCCCGGGGCGGCCCCCAGATCGGTAAGGGCGTCGGCATCATCGGCAAGACCATCATCAGCCACGGCACCGAGAAGATGAAGGCCGAGTTCCTGCCCAAGATCCTGAAGAACGAGGTCGAGTTCGCGGTCGGNNTCGGCCCACTTCGCCGACTGGTACTGGGTGGGCGCCCGCACCGATCCGGACGCGGTCAAGCACAACGGCATCACGCTGTTCCTGGTGCCGATGAACCACCCGAACATCACCGTCAAGGCCATCTGGACCATGGGCGACGAGCGGACCAACGAGGTCTACCTCGACGACGTCTTCGTACCCGACGACTACGTGGTCGGCGAGCTCAACCGCGGCTTCCAGTACATCTCCGAGGCCCTCGACCTCGAGCGGTTCACCCTGTTCACGTACTCGCCGACCGCCCAGCGGCTCGACCTGCTGACCGACTACGTGAAGGGCGCCACCCGGGACGGCGAGCCCATGAAGGACGACCCGGTGGTGCGCGCCAAGGTGGCCAACCTGCACACCGAGGCCGAGGTGGCGCGGGTGCTCGGGCTCAAGTTCGTGGCCGCCTCGACCGCCGGCGGCGCCCCGCCCACCACGCAGGCCTCGGAGTACAAGCTGTTCACCACCGAGTACTCGCGCCGCCTGGCCAACGCGTCGATGGACCTCGCCGGCCCCGGTGGCCAGCTGCGGGTGCACACCGAGGAGGCCCCGATGGCCGGGCGCTCCGAGTCGACCTACCGCTACACGGTCATCGACACCATCGGTGGCGGCTCGTCCGAGGTCCAGAAGAACATCCTCGCCCGCCGCAAGCTCGGACTGCCGAAGAACTTCTGAGTCCGTCCCGATCGTGACCACGACGCCCCCCTCCTCTGCCGCCGCGCCCTCCCTTCCGTTGGCGCGGCGCGGGCCGACGGGCCCGCTCGACGGGGTGGTGGTGCTCGACCTGGCCACGTTCGGGCCGGCGGCGCGGTGCACCCGCCTCCTGGCCGACTACGGCGCCACCGTCGTGAAGGTGGGGGCCGTGGCGGGCGGCGGGGTCGCGACCCCCCGCACGCCGTACTACCTGTACAGCGGGTCACGGCACCTGCGCCATCTCTCGATCGACCTCAAGGCGCCGGCCGGTCGCGACGCCTTCCTGGAGCTGGTGCGCGGGGCCGACGTCGTGGTGGAGAGCTTCCGTCCCGGTGTCGTCGACCGGCTCGGCATCGGGTTCGAGGCCCTGCGGGCCGTGAACCCGCGGGTGATCCTGTGCTCGACCACCGGCTACGGCCAGGACGGCCCCCGGGCGGCGTGGGCCGGGCACGACATCAACTACCTGGCGGTGGGCGGGTACCTCGGGGCCACCGAGCCCGCCGCTGACGGCGGACCCCCGGTGTCCGGGGCCACCGTGGCCGACGCCGCGGGCGGGGGGATGCACGCGGCCCTCGCCGTGATGGCGGCCCTGATCGGCCGGGGGGCGGACGGGCCCGGGGTCCACCTCGACGTCTCGATCGCCGAGGGAGTCCTGTGGCTCACCTCGCTGCCGGTCGACGAGTACCTGGCGACGGGTGCCCCGGTGGGCTTCGGCCACGACGTCATCAGCGGCCGGTACGCCTGCTACGACACCTACCGCTGCGCCGACGACCGTTGGGTGGCGGTCGGCGCCATCGAACCGAAGTTCTTCGCCAACCTGTGCCGGCTGCTCGACTGCGAGCAGTGGACCGGCAGCCAGCTCGACGATTCCGTCCAGGGTGCGATCCGGGCCGACTTCGCCGCGGCGTTCGCCACCCGTGACCGCGCCGCGTGGGTCGACACCCTGGCGCCGGCCGACACCTGCGTGAGTCCCGTACTGGACGCCGCCGCGCTGGCCGTGGACGCCCAGTTCGCGTCCCGGGGGGCCATCGTCGAGGCCGCGGTGCCCGCCGGCGTCCGGGGCGAGGGGGTGCCGGACAGGTTCCGCCAGGTCGGACCGGTGCTGGCCGGGATGCCGGGCCGCGGCGAGCCGGTCGAGGTCGGCGACCCGTCCCGGTCCGACGCCGACGAGTTGCTGGAGGCCGCCGGCCTGGCGGCCGGAGAGATCGCCGAGCTGCGGTCGGAAGGAGTGGTGGCATGAGCGCCATCGGGATCGACGACATCGAGGGGCTCCTCGGCGTCGCGCTGTACGAGGAGGTGGGGGAGTTCCCGGTCGAACAGGGCTACGTCTGGACGACGTGCTCCTCGGTGGAGAACGGCAATCCGCTCTTCTGGGACCCGGAGGTGGCCGAGGAGGTCACCGGTGGTCCGATCGCTCCGCCCACCATGGTGTCGGTCTGGTTCCGCCCGCACCACTGGGCCCCGGACCGCTCGACGCCGGGCCTGCCGCTGCAGATCCACTTCGACCTGAAGGAGGGCCTCGGCCTGCCCGAGGCCGTCATGAGCGACAACACGATCGTCTTCCACGAGCCGGTGCGCCCGGGCGACCTGCTGCGGACGAGCCAGATCCTGAAGTCGGTGAGCGACGAGAAGACGACGAAGCTCGGCACCGGCCGGTTCTGGGTGATCGACGTCGAGTACCACAACCAGCGGGGCGAACTCGTCGCCGTGGAGAGCTACACCGGCTTCGGCTACCGCCGGGCCGGGACGGGGGAGGCGTCGTGACCACGCCCACACTGCTGCAGGGCCAGGTGACGGTGGGTGACACCCTGCCCGAGCTGGCCTACCCGGTGACGGCCACCACGGTGGTCCTCGGTGCGCTGGCCGCCCGCGACTGGCGGCCGATGCACCACGACAAGGACTTCGCCGTCAACCGCAACGGCACCCGGGACATCTTCCTCAACACGCCCAACCTGGCCTCGTGGTTCGAGCGCTACATCACCGACTGGACCGGACCGTTCGGCCGCCTGCAGCGGGTCACGTTCCGGATGAAGGGGTCGATCTTCCCGGGGGACACGATGGTGTTCCGGGGGGCCGTGACCGACACCGGGGTGGACGACACCGGCTGCGGCTGGGCCGCCCTCGAGATCACGGTGTCGGTGG
>PMFY01000451.1 GCA_003157945.1 Acidimicrobiaceae bacterium
AAGGGGCGCATCGACGCCTACAAGGAGGGCGTGGCGGCCTGCACCGACCCGATCGGCCAGTTCAAGAACGACAACGTGATGATCACCAATGCGGTCATCTGCTCGTCGGACCGCAAGCACGCCCGGGAGATCGCCCTCCGCCAGTGCCGCGGCTACCTGTACTCGATGGTCTGCCTCTACCACGACACCATCCCCAAGCCGGACTACGCCCCGACCTGGCCGGAGACCATCTCCGGCGTGGCAGACGAGGAGAGCCTCGACCAGCTGATCGAGGGCGGCTGGCTGCTCTGCGGCGAGCCCGACGAAGTGGCCGAGCAGCTGTCGCGCTACCAGGACGTGGGCGCCGACCAGCTGGTCTTCGGCATCCCGTCGGACTCCGTGGAGCAGGAGGAGGTCCTCGAGATGCTCGAGGTCTTCGGCACCAAGGTGATCCCCCAGTTCGACAAGGACCCGGTCCACTCGACCACGCGGTACCGGGCGACCGCCCGGCCGAAGTTCGCCGAGTTCGCCTTCCCGGTGCCGGACGTCGAGGTGACGGCGCTGCCGACCAACGCGCTGATCGGCCTGGACGGCACCCGCCACTTCTAGCCGGCTCCGCCACTTCTGGCCGGCCCTGCCACTGGTGGCCGGGCCCGGCCCGAACCGTCGCCCCCGCCGCGTCCGTCGCCGCGGCGACGGCGTCCGGGTGGGGGTCGTGGAAGCGGTCAGTCCCCGCCCGCTCCCCAGGCCGCCAGCAGCTCGTCGGTGGTGGTCAGCGTGGTGATGAGCGGGAAGGTGTTGTCGAGCACGGCCTCGGCGTAGGCGGCCGGGATCCCGGCGACGGTGTCGCGTGGCACCACGACCTGATAGCCGAGGTTGCATGCCTCGATGGCCAGCCCGAGCACGCCCAGGTTGACCGACACCCCGGTGGCGACGACCGTGTGCACGCCCAGGCTGCGCAGCCAGGTGTCGAGTGACGTCCCGCTGAAGGGCGACACCCCGTGCAGCCGGGCACACACCAGGTCGGAGGGTTCGGGCCCGAGTCCGTCGCACAGTTCGGTGGGGGGCGTGCCGACCAGCAGGTGGTCGGGGTTGCGCACCATGGCGGCGATGAGCTGGCAGTTGACCGTCGAGCCGGCACGGTCGGCGCGGAATTCGGCGGTGCAGTGGACGACCGGGACGCCGAGCGACCGGGCGGCCCGGAGCACCCGGGCGGTGTTGGGCACCACCCCGACGCCGTCGGCCGCCTCGGCCAGCTGCGGGAAGGCGGTCAGGTCCCCTACCACCCCGCGCTGGATCTCCATGGTGAGGACCGCGGTCCGTCCGGGGGAGGCCACATCGGCGAGGTCGACGGGCACGGTGCCGCCCCGCTCAGGAACCGGACGCGGTGCGGTCGCCCCCGGCGTCGGACTCCTCGGGCGCCTCGGCCACGACGTCGGCGGCCCAGCGGTAGTCGGGCTTGCCGCTCGGGGACCGCTCGATGGTGGCGACCACGTGGAGCTGCCGGGGCACCTTGTACCCGGCGATGTGGTCGCGGCAGTGCGCCTGGATCTCGTCGAGGGTGGGCACCCGCTCCCCGCGGGGCTGGACGATGGCGGCCACGCGCTGGCCCCACCGCTCGTCGGGTGCGCCGACCACGATGGCGTCGAGCACGTCCGGGTGCGCCCGCACGGCCGACTCCACCTCCTCGGGGAAGATCTTCTCCCCACCCGAGTTGATCGAGACCGAGCCGCGCCCGAGGAGGGTGATGGTCCCGTCCGCCTCGATGGTGGCGAAGTCGCCGGGCATCGTGAACCGGGTGCCCTCCACGTCGATGAAGACCTCGGCCGTCTTGACGGGGTCGTTGTAGTAGCCCACCGGGATGTCACCCGAGCGGGCGATCTTGCCGATGACGCCCGAGCCGGGCACGACCGGCTTGAGGTCCTCGTCGAACACCACGGTGTCGCCCAGGACCCGGACCGTCGGGCCGCTCTTCATGGCCGTCTCGCCCTTGGTCATGGTGGCCATGCCGTTGTTCCCCGACTCCGAGGAACCGATGGCGTCCACGATGACGAGGTTCGGGAAGTGCTTGAAGAACTCGTCCTTGACGGGCGCCGAGAAGAGCGCGGCCGACGACGTCACCGCCAGCAGGGAGGACAGGTCGTAGTCCGCGCCCGGCTCGTCGAGCGCCTCGATCAGGGGCTTGCCCATGGCGTCCCCGGTGATCATCACGGAGTTGGCCTTCTCCGACTCGACCAGGCGCCACACGTCGTGGGGGTCGAACTTCGGCACCAGCACCGTCCGGTTGCCCACGAAGCTCTGGCCCATGATGCACCACTGCGTGGCGCCGTGCATCAGTGGGGCGATCGGGAGGAGCGTCAGCTGGCCCCCCCGCCCCTTCTCGACCATCTCCTCGGGCTGCTGCACCCGGGTGTTGGTGGTCGGGTCGACCCCGCCACCGAGCGCGTAGAAGACGTCCTCGTGGCGCCAGACCACACCCTTGGGCATGCCGGTGGTCCCCCCGGTGTAGAGGATGTAGTAGTCGTCACCGGACCGCGGGGCGAAGTCCCGCTCGGCGGACCCTTCGGCCATGGCGTCCTCGTAGCGGACGGTGCCCTCGCCGAGGGGCACGCCCGAGTCGTCGTCGATGCCGATGACGAGCTTGAGGTCGGGGAGGTCGGGGCGCAGCGCCGTCACGTGGGGGGAGTACTCGGCCTGGTGCACCAGCGCGACGAGGTCGGCGTTCTTGAAGAGGTAGCGCAGCTCCTCCTCGACATAGCGGTAGTTGATGTTGATCCAGATGGCCCGCAGCTTGAAGACGGCCCAGGCCGTCTCCACCCACTCGACGCTGTTGAGGGCGTAGATGCCGACGTGGTCACCCGGCCCGACGCCGTGGCCGGCCAGGTAGTGGGCCAGGCGGTTGGCGCGCTCCTCCATCTGGGCGTACGTGCGGCGCTTTCCGGCGGCCACCAGGTACTCCCGGTCCGGGTAGGCGTCCACGGCGGCCTCGAACATGTCGGCGAGGTTGAAGGTGCTCATCGCGCAGATAGTAGAACAGGTTTCTGTCCGGGCGACGGGTGGTGCGCCTCAGGCCTGCAGGTCCGAACCGGACTGCTCGACCGGGCTGCGGAGTTCGGCCGGGTGCTGGAGCTCGGCCAGGCTCTCCCGGACCGTCCGCACGACACCGTCCCCGTCCAGGCCCAGTCGGGCCAGGATCCGGTCGGGCTTGCCCTGGGCCAGGAACGCCCGGGGTACCCCCCGGTGGATGACGGGCGGGCAGCTTCCGAGCGGCAGTGACGCCCGCAGGGCATCCGCCAGGTACATCCCGGCGCCACCTTGACGGACGCCGTCCTCCACGGTCAGGACCAGCGCATGGCGGCCGGCGTCGTCGAGCATGGCCGGGTCGGGGTGGGAGACCACCCGGGGGTCCCACACGGTCACGTCGATGCCCTCGGCGTCCAGCCGGTCGGCGGCGGCCACGGCCGCACCGAGCATNNGCCACCGGCGCCGCCGGGGTCTTCGGGAACCGGATCATCGCCGGCCCGTCGAGGGTCAGGGCCGTGGCCAGCATGGCCTCCACCTCGGGGGCGGAGGACGGCGCGAAGACGGTCATGCCGGGGATGGACAGGCAGAGCGCCATGTCGAGCACGCCGTGGTGGCTCGGCCCGTCGTCGCCGGTGATGCCGGCCCGGTCGAGCAC
>PMFY01000085.1 GCA_003157945.1 Acidimicrobiaceae bacterium
GGAGGTAAGGGGATTCGAACCCCTGACCTCTTGACTGCCAGTCAAGCGCTCTACCAACTGAGCTATACCCCCGAAGGCCGGTTCAGGATAGCAGTCCGGGCTGGCCGCCCGGAATCCGGCCGATGCGACTGCAGCGCCCACAGAACGTCGACGATGGCGTTCACGGACGGGGGCGCCGATAATTCCGACACCCCCCTCGGTACCATGATGCGCCGGCGGACGACCGTCGGGCCGCGCAAACGTCGGCCCGGGCTGCGTCTCCGCCCACCACACACGACGAAGGGGCGCAGATGAGTGAATCGGTGGAGTACCGCGACGGGATCTTCGTGGCCACGGGGCCGACGTCGGCCGTAGGTCCCGACCCGGCCGGGGGCTCGGCGACCGGCACCGCCCTCATGGTGCGCCCCGACGAGCACCTGGCGCCGATCGAGGCACCTCGACCACTCGTGAGCGCCGAACTGCCGCCCGCCGGACCCACGCCGCCGGCCGCCGCCCAGGCACCCGCCGCCGGTGGGGCCCGTCGGATCGCCGTGGCCACCATCGTGGCCTCCCTGATCGCCGCCATGGCCCTCGGTGCCGCCGCATTCGGCGGTGCCTTCGGCGGGGGATCCGGACCGACGCCGGGTTCGGGTCGTTCGTCCCTCGGCGCCGCGGCAGCAACGTCGGCGGCAGCTACGTCGGTGGCCTTCACGCTGTCCGCCACCCGGGCCACGTCATCGGCGACCACGACCCTGCTCACCGGCTCCGGCGCAGTCGACCTCACCCACCGGACCGGTCGACTGACCGCTTCCGTGCCCGGACTCGCCAGCTACGTGGGCAGTGGTGACGACACGGTGACCGTCATCACCGACGGCTCCTCCGTCTACCTCGGCTCGCCGGCGATCGCCTCGATCACCGGCGGGAAGCCTTGGCTCGAGGCCGACCTCCCGCCGGATGCGTCGTCACCCGACCTGTCGTCGCTCGCCGTGCTGTCCAACCCGTCGCAGCTGATCGGCCTGCTCTCGTCGGTCGGCGGGCAGGTCACGACCGTGGGATCCGTCGACCTGCACGGCACCCAGACAACGGAGTACCGGACCACCGTGACCCTGTCCGAGCTGGCCTCGCGGGCCGGCATCGGAACGGGATCGGGGTCTGCCGTCGGGGCGCAGGTGGCCAAGGTCCTCCAGCAGCTGGGGAGCACCTCGGTGCCGGTCACGGCCTGGGTCGGGACCGATGGCTACCTCCGCCAGATCTCGGCCTCCATCGACCTGTCCCGGGCCACGATCGGCGGCGTCGCCTCCGACCTGATCGGCGGCGCCCTGAACGGCACCATCCCGACAGGGACCTCTGGCCAGGCCACGACGGCCACCACCGTGACCGTCGGCTTCGACCACTACAACGCCCCGGTTGCCGTGGCGGTCCCTCCGGCCTCCCGGACCACCGACGTCAGCTCCATCGTGTCGTCGTTGCGGGGGATGGCCTCCGACATCGGCCACGCCGTGTCGGATATCGCCGCGAAGTTCTGAGCGGCCGCGCCGGGGCGGCGCACTCCGGGGGCGGCACGCGTCACCCCGACGCTGACGCCCCNNCCAGCCGGGGGAGCGTGCTGCGCCCGGTACGATCGGCCCCCATGGCACGGGCCTACGACGTCATCGGGATCGAGAAGAAGTGGCAGCGTCGCTGGAGCGACGAGGGCACCTATGAGGTGGACGCCGACGACCCGCGCCCGCCCTGGTACGTCCTCACGATGTACCCGTACCCGTCGGGTGCGGCCCACATGGGCCACGTGCGCAACTACACCTTCGGCGACCTGCTGGTCCGCCACCGCACCATGCTCGGGCACGCGGTCCTGTCCCCGTTCGGCTTCGACTCGTTCGGCCTGCCGGCGGAAAACGCCGCCATCAAGACCGGCACCCATCCCCGGGTCTTCACCGACGCCCGCATCGAGGAGCTGAAGGAGTCCATCACCTCGCTGGGCGCCGTCTACGACTGGCGCCGCGAGATCCGCAGCCACGATCCCGAGTACATCAAGTGGAACCAGGTCATCTTCACGAAGCTGCTGGAAGCGGGGCTGGCCTATCGGGCCAACGCCCCGGTCAACTGGTGCCCCGGCTGCCAGACGGTCCTGGCCAACGAGCAGGTGCTGGCCGACGGCACGTGCGAGCGTTCGGGCGACCTGGTCGTCAAGCGGGACCTGGAGCAGTGGTTCTTCCGGATCACGCAGTACGCCGACGAGCTCCTGGCCGGCCTCGACGAGCTGGAGTGGCCCGAGCGGGTCAAGACGATGCAGCGGAACTGGATCGGCCGCTCCGAGGGGTCCGAGTTCGACCTGGTGGTCGACGGTCGCGACGGATCCGACGGACGGGAGCCACTCGCCCTGCGGGTCTTCACCACCCGTCCCGACACCTCGTTCGGCATGACCTACGCCGTCGTCGCCCCCGAGCACCCGATGGTCGACGAGTTGACCACGCCCGAGCACGCCACGGAGGTGGCCGAGCTCCGCGCCCGCGCCGCCTCGTCGACCGACATCGAGCGCCTGTCCGAGTCGGGCGCCGCCAGCCTGGCCAAGCGGGGCGCGTTCACCGGGTCGTCGGTGGTGAACCCCTTCACAGGCACCGCGGTGCCGGTCTATGTCGCCGACTACGTGCTCATGGGGTACGGCACCGGGGCGATCATGGCCGTGCCGGCGGAGGACACCCGGGACTGGGACTTCGCCCAGGCCTACGGTCTGCCCCACGTGCGCACCGTGCGGCCGCCCGAGGGCTGGGACGAGCACGGCGGTCCCGACGGCGGACCGGGTGGTGCCTGGACGGGCACGGGGGACAAGATCAACAGCCGTTGGCTGGACGGCCTCGACATCCCGACGGCCAAGGAGCGGGCCACCGTCTGGCTGGAGGAGCGCGGCATCGGGCACCGGAAGGTCAACTACCGGCTGCGCGACTGGCTGGTGTC
>PMFY01000253.1 GCA_003157945.1 Acidimicrobiaceae bacterium
CGCTGCTCCAGCTGCGCACGTACTGGATCAGGCTGCACACCGAGCCCATCACCTTGGCCGGATCACGGTGACTCCAGAGGAATCTGGCGTTCGGGTACGCCTCGACGAGTGCGTCGAGGGCGAACATGTGCACGGGGGTCTTGAGGTGCCACAGCGCCGGCGGGCAATGCCACTGCAGCAGCTTGAGCACTCGGCGGTGAAAGGTGTACGTCTCGCCCATGTCGCGGTCCATCAGCCACGCCAGATACCCGGGTGCGCGGACGGCGCCGTCAAAGTGGAAGGTACGGAAGCTCATTCCCATCAAGTCCTGGCATTCGGTCGCGGCCGTCGCCTCGGAATTGTGCATCGTTTTCATCAACGGGAACATGTCGTCGAGCATCTTCAAGCCGGCCTCGGCCTGCGCGATCCGCGGATCGGTGTGTTGGGTGGCCGCCTCCGGCGGTGGCGTGGGTGCCTGGGACTCCCACATCCGCAGCGACCGGAATTGCGGATCGGCGGCCACCAGTTGGCTCAGTGCCGTGGTGCGGGTCCGGGGTAACCCGATCACGAAGACGGGGCCACCGACCACCTCGTCGTCGATCTCGGGATGCTGCCGGTAGGTCTCCTCCACCCCCAGACGGGCGGCCAGCAGCGTGCTCAGGCGCAGCTGCATCATGGCTTCGCCCAGCTCGGTCAGGGTGCCCTCCGCATTCATCGACGCCACCAGGCGCTCGAGGCCCTCGCGGTAGTGGTCACCACCGGTGTCCTCGAGCCCGGTGCGGGTCCGGGCCTCCTCCTCGATCCGTTCGACGTCCAGCGTCATCGGGCGAACCGCCGACTCACCGCCCTCCGGCGGACGTCGATCGCCGCCTCGCGCCCATCCGGTGACATCCGTCGGGTACCCGGCGGCAACTCGTCGGCGAGGTGGTCGAACGGCACCACTCGGGAGTCCGGCACGGGGGCCGTCTCCGTACGGACACAGCGCAGGATGATCGGCCCCTCGCTGTGTCCCCCCGTATCGAGCCAGTTGGCGACCCCCGGGTCCCGATGGGCCACCACCACCCGCACCTTCCCGTCGTCGTCGACGACGGCCTGGAAGCCGTTGAGGCTCGACTGGCGGTTGCCGTAGTCGATCGTCTCCCACCAGACGTTGCCCAGCGAATAGCTCCAGTAGAGACCCTCCGGCGGGGTCACCTCGATGACCAGCGCCTCGTCGGGCGCCAGCTTCCAGGAGCCGATGACCGGACGGTTCTCGGCCGCCGCGCCCATCGCCGTCCCGTCCAGGGGCGGGAGGAACGTGTTGGGGTGCTCGGGATTGGAGAATCCCAGGAAGAACTTGAGGTTCTCCTCCAGGAAGTCGCCCAGGGCGACGACCTGGCGGGCCATGGCCGCCTGCGGCGCCACCGGCGCCTGCTCGTCCATGGTCGTGGGACCCGAGCGCGGTTCGATGGACATGGTCACCGGGACCTCGTGCTCCCAGTCGTAGAAGAAGTGCCGGACCACGAGCATGGTGGCGCCCTCGTCGAGCGCGAGCCAATTCCCCTCGTGGGGCTCCGCCGAGAGGATGATCTCGAAGTTCCCGTCGGCATCCAGCTCGAACTCGTCGAGGAGGGCGTTGGCGGTGGACCCCATCCCGGCCATGACCTGCAGCCCCACGTACCGCGCCGAGCCCCGGTTGCCCCACAGCCGGTAGGTGGTCCCACCCCGCAGGGCCGAGCCGACGTAGATGCAGTCGGGGCACTCCATCCCCCACTTGTAGGCGGCATCCATGGCGGAGGGCTTGATCGCCGGGACCCGGTCGAGACCCCGACGGAGGAGCTCGTCGATCCCCACGCCCAGCAGGACGAGCAGGTGGCGGAAGCCGGAGGCCGTGTCCACCGGGTCCCGGGGGACCGAGTCGGACAGCACGACGTCACCGGCCCGCTTCAGTCCTTCCAGCAGGTGGTTCCAGGCCTCGCCGGACTCGAGGTCGTGCTCGGTGGCGTCGCCGGCCGAGGCCGCCTCGCTGACCGAGAACGGAAGCCAGGCGGGATTCTTGAAGGTGCTCATACCGGGACGCAATCAGCTGGGGTCGTGCACATGGGGACCGCCCTTCCTCTGGATCGGATTGACATGACGTGGATGCTTCCGGCCCGCGGCCGACGCCGGTGGGCGCGGGCGGACATCCCCCTGCATCTTGCTACCGCGTCCTACGACGCCGCTCCGGTGGGCACGATGACCGACCGGATGACGTCACCGGCGGCCATGGCCGTGAAGGCACCGTTGACCTGGTCGAGGGAGATCCGGCGGGTCACCGCGCCGGCCAGATCGAGTCGGCCGGCCTGCGCCAGGGCGACGAGGCGGGGGAAGTCCCTCCGCACCTGGCCGGACCCGTAGTAGCAGCCCAGCAGCCGCTTCTCGGTGGAGAACAACTGGTAGGCGTCGAACTCGACCGTCGTGCCGGCCGGCGGCATGCCTACGGCGACGACGGTTCCGGCACTGCGGCAGAGGTCGTAGGCCTGGCGCAGGGTGGGTCCGGACATGGCCACCTCGAAGGCGTAGTCGACACCCCGGCCGGCGGTGAGGTCCTGCACCGCCGCGACGACGTCGGTGCCCGTCGGGTCGATGACGTCGGTCGCTCCGTTGTCCAGGGCCGTGGCGCGCTTGGTGGCGAACGGGTCGACGGCGATGATCTTGACCGCTCCGGCGATCCGCGCGCCCTGGATGACGAACTGCCCCACGCCGCCGCAGCCGAGGACGGCGACCACCGATCCGGGCTCGACGCGCGCGGTGTTCAGGGCCGCCCCCACGCCGGTCA
>PMFY01000079.1:0-2550 GCA_003157945.1 Acidimicrobiaceae bacterium
CCGCCGTCAGAGGCCACCAGCCAGTAACCCGCCCGATCGGCGGTGGGGGCGATGCCCACCACCGGGCGCTGCAGGACCAGCGCACCCGTCGACCCGTGGAACACGGCCGACCCGAAGGTGAAGATGCCTCCGTCCGCCGCCACCAGCCAGTAGCCCCCACCGTCCGGCGTGGCCACGATGTGGGTGACCGGGGCGTTCAGGGGCATCCCGGACATCGAGCCGTAGGAACGGGCCCCGCCACGGGGGACGACGTCCCCGGCCGAGTCGGCCAGCCAGTACCCGTCACCCGTCGGGGTCGACGCCATGCCGACCACCGGCTCGACCAGCGCATCGAGGTTCGGGCTCGACACGATGGTCCACGTGCTGCCGTTCCACGACTCGACCAGCGTCCGCGGCGTGTCCGGATCGCCCACCGGGAGGTCGTACCAGCCGACCGCCAGACACGCCGTCGGGGACGAGCAGGAGACGTTCTGGAGGTTGTTGCGGGTCGCGCTCGGACTGGGACTCGGCTCGATGGCCCACGTGCTGCCGTTCCAGGACTCGACCAGGGTCTCCTGCTGGACGGCCGCCCCGGGCGCGAAGTGGGAACCGACAGCCACGCACGCGGTCGTTGAGCTGCAGTAGACGTGGTTGAGGGTGTCACCCGGGCCTGCCGCCCCCGGGGTGGGTTCGATCGACCACGTGGACCCGTTCCAGGCCTCGACCAGCGTCGACGCGACACTGGTGGCGTCCGCGATCGAGTCCCCGACGGCCACGCAGAACGTGGCACTCCGGCACGTCACCCCGTACAGGGCGGTGATCGACCCGGCCACGCTGGGCGCGGGCACGACCGACCACGACGAGCCGTTCCACCCCAGCACGAGCGCGTTCCCGCCGTTGTCCCACCCGATCGCCGTGCAGTCGGTGGCACCGGCGCACGACACGTCGGACAGGTAGCCGCCACCGACGGGCCCGGTACCGGGGGCGATCGACCAGGTGACCCCGTTCCACTGCTCGACCAGGGTCTGGAAGTCGTAGACGTCCTCGTCCCAGGTGGCCCCGACCGCCACGCACGACGTGGGGCCGGCGCACGACACACCGCTCAGGACGTTGATCTTTCCGGGGACGTCCGGCGTCGGGACCACGGTCCACGCCGACCCGTCCCAGGACTCGATCAGGGTCTCCGGGTCGATCCCGACCATCGCCGAACCGGCCGCCACGCAGCGGGTCGGCCCGGTGCACGACACGCTGACGAGGTCGTTGAGGGAGGGACTCGGACTGGGCGTGGGCACGACCCCCCACGCCCGGCCGTCCCACGCCTCCACCAGGGTCCGGGTCGATACCGGCGGACTGCCGCCGCCGCCGACGGCGACACAGTCCGTCGCGCTCGGACAGGACAGCCCGTCCAGGCGACTCACGAGGAACCCGTTCGGGCGGGGTGCCGAGGCGTGCGATGCCGAGCTCACCGCGGCGTCGGCCGCCCTGCTCCTGACCGTCGACGCACCGGCGCCCGACAGCAGTACGCCGAACGTCAGCCCGGCAGCCAGGGCCGCGACCGCCGCCGTGCGTGCCGTGCCAACGGCATATCTGCCGGGTGTGCTCACGTCCCCCATCCTCCGCCTCCACCCGGAGGCCGACCAGGGTCGCAAGTCCCGCGCACCCCGGCCACACCGGGGTCCGGCCCGGGTGGCGCGGCGCGGCACGGGAGTCCCCGTAGGATCTGACGGATCGACGGTGGCCGTCACCGGGGCGAGGAGAGGTCGTGCGAACCAGGATCGCGAGGCGTGCCGCGCTGCTCCCGTTGGGGCTGGCCGGCATGGTGGGCGCGGTGGGTCTGTCGGGACTGATGGGCGTGGTGGCGACACCGCTGCCGGCGGGTGCCGCATCGGCGCCGTTGATGGTCGTCCGACCGGAGATCAGCGGCACGCCGGGCCCGGCATCGGTGACCGTCACCTGGACACCGGGCCGGGACGGCGGCGACCCCATCACCGGGTTCACGGTCACCGCGGCCGACCTGACCACGCCCGCGCACGGCCACCAGACCTGCGTCGTCGGCGTCGTCACCGGCGTCACCATGCAGACCCCGGCCTATTCCGGGCCCGACGCCTGCACCGTCCACGGTCTGACCGCCGGCGACCGGTACACCTTCACCGTTACGGAGACCACAGCTGGCGGCACCAGCCCGCCCAGCGCACCCAGCCCCGTCGTGATCCCCACGGGGTCGAACGACCCCCACCCCGGCTACTGGCTCGTGGGCTCCGACGGCGGGGTCTTCAGCTTCGGGGCGGCCTCGTTCCACGGCTCCACCGGCAACCTCGTGCTCCAGCGGCCGGTGGTGGGCATGGTCCCGACCGCGGACCACGAGGGCTACTGGGAGGTCGCCTCCGACGGAGGCGTCTTCGCCTTCGGCGACGCNNACGCCGGCTTCTACGGGTCGATCCCGGGCCTCGGCATCGCGCCGGCAGGCAGCACCGGCACGGCGCATCGGCTCAACGCCCCGGTCGTGGCCATCGTTCCCTCCGTGGACGGCCACGGCTACTTCATGGTGGCGGCCGACGGCGGGGTGTTCGC
>PMFY01000079.1:2580-8852 GCA_003157945.1 Acidimicrobiaceae bacterium
CGCCTTCGGGGACGCCGCCTTCGCCGGGTCGTGCCCGGGGATCGGCACCTGCCCGGGCAGCGCGGTGTCCGTGCTGCCCGACACCACCGGCCAGGGCTACTGGCTGGTGACCTCGGTCGGCGCGGTGTACGCCTTCGGCGACGCCCCCTTCGAGGGCGCACCGGGCGCGACACCGTCGCCCATCACGTCCGCCGTGCACACCCTCGACGGGGCGGGCTACTGGATCCTGACGGCCGACGGATCGGTCTACGCCTACGGCGACGCCTCCTACCTCGGCGGGGCCTCCACGGCGGCCGCCTCCGACCCCGCCACCGCGGTCTTCACCCCCGCCGACTACGGCGGCTACTGGATCGCAACGGCCGACGGCGCGGTCTCCTCGTTCGGCAGCGCCCCCTTCGAGGGGGACATGTCCGGCAGCCACCTCAACGGATCGATCGTCGCCGCGGCGGGGATCTGACACCGGGATCCCCGACGGCGGCGGTCAGCCGGAGATCTCCACCAGGGCGATGCGGTTGCCGTCGGGGTCGGTGTGCACCGTCCTCCGGCCGGAGGTACCGACCGGGAGCACCGTCCCACCTGCCATCCCACGCTTCGAGAGTTCCGCCAGGGTGGCGTCGAGGTCGGCGACGGCCAGGGTGACCACGCCCCGACCGGCACGGTCGGCGTCGACGACCACGTAGAGCCAGGCCGCCTCCGTCGCCTGCCACATCACCTCGTCCCGGTGGACGACCACGTCCGGTGGGCGGCCGAACAACCGGGAGTACCAGTCGATCGCCACCGGCAGGTCGGACNNCGGGGATGGCGGCGAAGAGCGCCTCGATGCCGGTCACGTGGCGCCTGTCCCGCGTCAGGCGATGACCTCGTCCTTCAGGTTCTGCCGGAGCCAGGCGCGGACCTCGTCGGAGTCCTCGTGCCCGTGCACGGTGACGGCGTGCTGGGTGGCAGCGGTCACCACCTCGTCCTCCTCGCCCGAGATCGTGAGCGTGCACCCGCTCTCACTCGGGAAGTCCCGGCAGTCGGCGATCTTGCGTCCCATGTGAATTCTCCCTCTTGTCACGTGACCGCGCCGCGCCGCTGCGCAGCCGCTACAGCTCCTCGACCCCTCGGACGTCCAGGTTGCGGAACGTCATCGGACCGTCGCAGAGCTCGGCGACCCGCTCGGCGGACGCGGCCGTCTCCGGTAGTGCGGAATCGGCCATGGCGTCATCGAAGGTCCGACGACCTGGACGGCGGTCTCCGGTCCTTCGTGAAGGTGCCCCGCTGGCCGGTGCGCCGGCCGGTCGTCTGCGCACGCCACCCGCTGACCAGTGCCTCGACCTCGTCGGGCCGGGACGTCGTCAGNNGTGCAGGGTAAACCCGGGAGGACCATGACACAAGAGGTCGCCGGAACGTGCCGCCTGCTACGCCTCGGCGTTGCCGATGTCGGCGAGCACGCCGATCATGGACTCCATGCGGGCACGCGAGCTGCGGTAGGTCGGGCCGGTGGTCAGACCACCGTCCACGGCGATGGCCTGGCCGTTGACGAAGCTCGACGAGTCACCGGCCAACCACAGGGCGCACTCGGCGATGTCAAGGGGCATGCCCGAGCGCCGCATCGGGGCCACGTCGGCCAGCACCGTCTCCATGACCGCCACCGTGGCCTGGGCCGCCTGGCCGTCGAGGCCGGCGCCCCGGCCGAAGATCGACGTGGCGATCCCGCCCGGGCAGATGGCGTTCACCCGCACGCCGTCCTCGCCCAGCTCGTTGGCCGTGGTCCGGGTGAGGTGGGCGATGGCCGCCTTGCAGGCGCTGTAGTCGTGCCCGCCGGCATTGGCCGTGAGCCCGGCCACGCTCGCCGTGTTGATGATGCTGCCGTGCCCCTGCGGCCGCATGACCCGCGCCGCGGCCCGGATGCCCAGGAACACCCCGCGCAGGTGGATGCCCACGGTCCGGTCGAACATCGCCATGTCGATGTCCTCCACCCGGCCGATCGAGCCCGGGTTGCCGGCATTGTTGAAGACGCAGTCGAGACCACCGAAGGTGGACTGCGACTCCTCGATGGCCCGCTCGACCTCCCCCTCGAGGGCCACGTCGACGTGGACGAAGCGGGCGTTGTCGCCCAGTTCGTCGGCGATCACCCGGCCCCGCTCGTCGTCGACGTCGGCCAGCACCACCGACGCCCCCTCGGCCACGAAGAGTCGGGCGGTCTGCTCGCCGATGCCACTGGCGGCTCCGGTGATGACGGTGCGGCGGCCTTCGAGGCGGGACATGGCGGACTCCGATCGGTGGGGGTGGAACGGGGCGCATCGTCGCACGCCCACCGGGGACCGTCAACGTGGTCGACCGTCACCCCGCAGGGTCGCCCGCCAGGGCCAGGAGCTCCTGCCAGCCGTCCGGGCTCAGGGCGTAGTTGGCGGTGGCGTTGGACGCGAAGAGCCGCCACGCGGGTGGATGGACCAGCATGGCCGTCACGGCCACGACGGACGGCAGGACGGCACGCACGTCGCCCCGGAGCGGGGTGAGTTCCTCGGCACTGCCCCGGAAGTCGCCGTCGCGGCGGAGCACCGCCACCACCTCGTCCAGGACCGCCCGTCGCGGACGGGGTCGCCGGGCCGCGCCGAGCAGCGCCAGCAGCGCCTGGTGGGTGCGGACGCCCGGGACGCCCGGCGGCTGGGCGGGCGGAGCGCCGCCCAGCGCCAGCTCCACCAGGGGCCCGACCAGGTCGACCCCCGACCGGAGCGCATTGCCGGGCTCCACCAGCCGCGGATTCACATCGATGTAGCGGGGGTGCCCGTCGACCAGGATGGCGTCCACCGACAGGGCCCCGTGCCAGGCGAGGTCGGCGCCGAGGACGGTGAGGTGGTCACGGACCTCCGGCAGGTCGACCGACCGCTTGTGGCTGGCCCCTCCCCCGGCGCCCTCCCGCACCCGCAGGTTGGCGTGGGAGGCGACGAGCCTCCCCCGGTCGAACACGGACTGCCCCATGACCAGCGGTCCGTCGAGGGCCACCTGGACCACCACGCCGCCGGGCCCGAATCCGCCGTCGGCGGTGAGCTCGTCGGCGAGCCGCCGGGCCTGGTGCCCGTCCTCCACGCGCACGACGCCGCGCGATGCCGTGCCGATGGGCAGTTTGACGTAGGCCGGGAACACCTCCCACGCCCGGAGCCCATCGGCCTCCGGCACCACCGTCGTCGGTGGCTGCGGGAGTCCGACCCGGTCGAGGGTCCGGTGCGCGGCCACCTTGTCCTGCACGGCGGCGAGGGCGGCGAAGTCCGGCACGACGGTGGCCACCCGGGCCGCCGCCAACCGGTCGGGACAGGCCGCCAGCACGGCCACCTGCTCCTGGGTGGGGAGGAGCGCATCGAAGCGGCCGGCCGACCACACCGACAGGGCCGCGTCGAGCCAGGCGAGCGGGTCCGTGCCGTACGCGGGGACGCGGTGGAGCCGGCGGACGCACCGGGTGAACCGGGTCAGGGCCAGCGGATCGGGCGACAGCACCTCGACCTCGTACCCGGCCTGGGCCAGCCGTCCCGCCGCCTGCCGGGCCGTCAGGCCCGAGCCGTCGCTGAGCAGGATCCGCACCCGCCCAGTCTGCCAGGCGGCCTCAGGTCACCCCGGGGGGCAGGTAGTAGGCGTTGAGGGCCCGGTCGCGGTACTCGAGGGCCTCGGCGAGCGACGGGGCCCGGGCCGCGCCGGCGGCCAGCGCGTCCCGGGTGGCCGTCCGGTTGTTGTCGTAGACGAGCGCCTCGTCAGCGGCCAGCGGGTTGACCCAGACCGCGGCCACCAGGAGCAGGTCGTCGACCAGAGCGGGGGGGACGATCCCGTCGGCCACGGCCCACAGCACACCCGACGCCACGCCCGCCTGGGCCGGTCCCCACGTCATCGTCGAGTGGGACTCCCCCTCGAGGGTCGCCTTGTTGACGAACAGGGTCATCGGCTTCGCCGGGATGCCGGGGCGCACGGTGGTCAGGAAGGCGGCGTGGCCGGCCCGGGGGGTGGCCAGGGCCGTGACCCACGCGGTCTCCACCGGGCCACCCTTGGCCCCCAGCACCGTGTTGAGATGCGCCGCCTCCGGTCCCGACCCGACGAACGCCTCGCCGATCTGGGTGACGAACCCGTCCGCCGGCCGGTCGTCGCTCACGCCGGCGGCCAGACGGCGGGAGGGGTGGCGAAGGGCTCGGTGCGGCCGTAGCGGTCCTGGCGGAGGAGGTCGCTGCCCATCGTGCCCGGCTTCGTGTCGTAGGCCAGCAGTCCGACGTGGCGGGCCAGGCCGCTCCCCACCGGACTGACCCGGTGCAACGAGTGCCGGCCCTCGAAGACCAGCAGGGTGCCCGGCACCATGGGCAGGGTGACCACGCCGTCCCGGGTGCCGGTGAGGGCGTCGGCCACGTCGTCGTAGCGCTCGTCGTCGGCCGTCCGGATCCGGGGGTACACCTCGAAGTGGCCCCCGTGGTCGGCCGTCTGGATGGCCAGCGACACCACGAAGTCGGTCTGGTCGAAGTGCCACTGGAGCTCGTCGCCCTCGTGCATGACGGCCAGGTTGAGAGCGCCGAACGGGTCGGCGTAGCGGTGGACGGGCCCCCGGTCGAGGACGCCTTCCACCAGCGCCCGCAGCGGCTCCCACTCGTAGAGCCGCCTCAGCAGCGACGTCCCGGGCATGAGGTCGTAGGGGACCGCGCCGACGGCGTAGTGGCCCCAGGTCAGCCGGGGATGGTCGTCGGGCAGACTGAAGTCGGGGAACTCGAGGTAGGCCGTCCCCTCCCCGGCCGAATGGTGTGCCCGGCCGGCCAGCCCGTCGGCATCGGCGACGAGGGCGGCGATGCCCGACGGCGTCAGGAACCCGGTCAGCTCGACGGCCCCGGTGTCCCGCAGCCGAGCGCGGGCGCCGTCCACGACGGCGGCCAGAGCGGTCCCGTCGGGATCCAGTACCGGGTAGCGGTCGAGATCGACGCACTCGTCGACGGTGGTTCCCATCACGGCCGAGGCTACCGCCCGGGTCGGACCCGTCGGCGCCGGCTAGCGGATGACCCGGCGGACACCGGCGGCCGTGGCCAGCTCGGGATCCGTCGTGTCGATGAACGTCGGGACCGGGATGGCCTCGAGCTCCTCGTGGCTGTCGCCCGGCCGCGGTGCCGAATCGGTGGTGACGTACTCGCCCCCGGCCGTCCTCGACACGATCAGGGCACGCTTGCGCTTGCCGATGTTCTCGGCGTCACGCATCTCGTGGCAGATCTTGAAGGCGATGAAGTACGCCACGATCGGCGCCAGCGGCACGAAGAACCGGAAGAACCAGAGCACGTCCATCAGTGGCAGCTGGAAGAAGTTGGCCATCACGTCGGTCGACGACGCGAAGAACACCCCGAAGAGCAGGGTCAGCATGGCCACGCCGGCCGCTGTCCGCTTCGGACGGTCGCGGGGCCGGTCGAGGAGGTTGTGGTAGTTGCTGTCCTTCGTCTTGAACCACTCGATGAGCGGCCAGGCCAGGAGGATGTTGAAGATGAGCCCCGGGAAGATCACGGCGGGCAGGAAGATCTCGAACGGGATGGTGTGGCCGTAGCCCACCCACTCCCAGCTCGGCATGATGCGTGCCGCTCCGTCGAGCCAGCCCATGTACCAGTCGGGCTGGACGGCGTAGGAGATCTGGTAGGGCTCGTACTGGCCGAACTGCCAGATCGGGTTGATCTGGGCGAAGCCGCCGAGCCCGAAGATGACCGCCGCGGTCATGAACAGGAAGCCGGTGGTCTTGGCCATGAACGTCGGGAACATGGGCGAGCCGACCACGTTCTTCTCGGTCTTGCCCTTGCCCGGGAACTGGGTGTGCTTCTGCTTGACCAGGAGGCCCAGGTGGGCGGCCAGCAGCCCGACGATGATGGCCGGCACGATCAGCACGTGGAGCACGAAGAACCGGGGGATGATCACGCCGGTCCCCGGATAGTTGCCCCCGAAGAGGAAGAAGGCCAGGTACGAGCCGACCANNTGATCGAGTAGGCGATGCGGATGCCGGTTCCCGACACCAGGTCGTCGGGGAGCGAGTAGCCGAGGAAGCCGTTGACGACGCCGAGGATCAGCATCACCACGCCGACGACCCAGTTGAGCTCCCGGGGCTTGCGGAACGCACCGGTGAAGAACACCCGGGCCATGTGGACGGCGATGGACCCGAGGAAGATGTCGGCGGCCCAGTGGTGGGCCTGGCGCATCAGGAGGCCCGAACGGACGTCGAAGGAGAGGCCCACGGTGGAGGCGTAGGCCTCGGACACCTTCTGGCCCCGCAGCGGCACGTAGCTGCCGTGGTA
>PMFY01000428.1 GCA_003157945.1 Acidimicrobiaceae bacterium
AGCGCCTTCGCCTCGATCTGCCGGATGCGCTCCCGGGTGACACCGAACGCCTTCCCGACTTCCTCGAGGGTGCGGATCTTGCCGTCCTCCAGGCCGAAGCGCAGGCGGACCACGTCCTGCTCACGGGGTGTCAGGTGGGCCAGCGCGTCACGCAGCGCCGAGTCGAGCATCAGCCGGGTGGCGGCGTCGCCCGGGACGACCGCCTCACGGTCCTCGATGATGTCGGAGAGGCTGAAATCCTCCTCGTCGCCGATGGGCTGCTCGAGCGAGATGGTGTCCTGGTTGATCCGGAGGATCTCGCGCACCCGCTCCGGCGACATGTCGACCTGGGCGGCCAGCTCCTCGGTCGTCGGCTCGCGGCCGATCTCCTGGTGGAACTGGCGCTGTGCCCACACGACCTTGTGGATCGTCTCCACCATGTGGACCGGGATGCGGATCGTGCGCGCCTGGTCGGCGATGGCCCGGGNNAGCCCGAGGTTGCCCTCCTGGATGAGGTCGAGGAAGGCGAGCCCGCGGTTGCGGTAGCGCTTGGCGATCGAGACGACGAGGCGGAGGTTGGCCTCGATGAGCGCCTCCTTGGCCTCGTGGCCCTGGCGGACCAGCCGCTGGTCCGCCCGCTGCTCCGTCCCACTACGGGCCGGCGCCGGCGCCAACTCGTCGGCGGCCAATCGGGCCTCGGCTTCGGTGCCGGCGAGGATCCGCTCGGCCAGCTCGACCTCGAGGGCGGCGTCGAGCAGCTTTACCTTGCCGATCTCCTTCAGGTACATGTGGACGGGGTCGGCGGCCGACCCGCGGAAGCTGTCGGGCTCCGACGTGGTGGTCGACGCCGCCCGCGGTGCCCGGGTCCGCTTGGCCGGGGCCTTGGCCGCCGCGGCGGGCGGCGGCGCCGGCGCCTCGACGGGCGGCGTCGCCAGGGCCACCAGATGGGGCGCGACCTCGACCGTCTCGAGCGGTGCCATGGGCACGATGGTGGTCTCGCCCGTGTCGTAGGTGAACTCGATCCCCGCCTCGCGTATGCGGTCGACGACCCCGGCGATCAGGTCGGCGCTCAGCTCCACCGAGCGCAGCACGGCCACCACGTCGTCCTGGGTCAGCCCGCCGGCGATCCGGCCCTTGGCGATCAGGGCCTCGAACTCCGCTTCGGGGAGGGTCTCGAGCACGGCCACGGGCTCATCGACCACCATGACCACCTCGAGCTCGANNCTCGACCTCGAAGCTCAGGTCCGACCCGGCGGGGTCGCTCGAAGCGGCCGGGTCCGGGGGGGCCGGGTCCGCGGGGGTCGGGTCCGTGGGGGTCGAGGCAGTGTCGCCCCGGTCCCGGTCCGGGTCCGGGGCGCTCGGGCCGGTGCCGTTCGGGCCGGTGCCGTTCGGGCCGGTGCCGTTCGGGCCGGAGGTGCTCACGTCCGTGCCGGGCCTGGCGGCCGTCGTCACCGCCGCGATCGTGCCCTCGGCCGGGACCGACCCGGTACCGCCATCCTCCGCCAGTGGGTCGGGATACAGAGAGACGACCTTCTTGGCCGTCATCCGCCTGACCCGGATCCGTTCTGCTGTGCCCTCACGAGAAGCCACGCTACCAACCGGCGGGATGCCTCTGCCGAGGTGTCCTCCCGGTCCAGGTCCTGGAGCCAACCGGCGACGCCGGCGGCCTCCTCCATGGCCGCCGTGGACGTCCGGGCCTCGACCGTCAGGACCGGCAGCTCGCGTCGCACCGCATCGCGGACGAGCTGGGCCACCACCTCGTCGGGTTCCGACCGCGGCTCCTCCACCGTGAGGCGCACGAGCAGGGACTGGACCGGCCCGGAGGCCCCGTCGATCGCCTCACCCAGGTCGTCGCAGTCCACCAGGGCGACGAAGGCGGCCCGCTGGACGGGGTCGGAGAACAGCACGTCCTCCAGCCGGTCCCCCACGTCTTCGGGCCGGTGGATGGCGAGCCGCAGCGCCTCCAGGCCCGGCCGGAATTCGACTGACGTGGTCCGACCGGACCTCGCACCGCCCCCGTGCCCGTCCTCCCAGGGGTCCCACGCCGGCTCGGGTCCCGGGTCGTCCGGTCCGTCGTAGCCGTCGTAACCACGGGGGTCGAGGTCGTCGCTCGGGGGCGTGGGGCGGGCCGGAGACCGGTCAGGACGGGGCGGAGGCGTCCGCGGTCCCTCGCGGCGGATGCGTTCGAGGCGGTCGCGCAGGGCGGCGGGCTCGAGCCGGCAGCGCTCGGCCACCTGCATGACGTACTGGTCCCGGACCAGATCGTCCGGGTGCTCGGCCACGGCGGCGAGCGCGTGGTCGGCAGCCCGGGCCCGTCCCTCGGGCGTCGTGAGGTCGGCGGCGCCCAGGATCCGCTCCAGGCGGAACTGCAGGAACGGCTTGGCCCCACTCACGGCCTCACGGAGGGCCGCCGGGTCGGACCGGGCGAGGTCGGCGGGGTCGGACCCCGGAGGGAGTGCCGCCACGGCCACGTCGATCTCGAGCTTGCGCTCCCACTCGTAGAAGCGGCCGGCCGCCGACTGACCCGCACCGTCGGCGTCGAAGGCGAGGACGATGCGGGTGGCGAAGTTCTTGAGCAGCTTCACGTGCTCCTCGGCGAGGGCGGTGCCGCAGGTGGCCACCGCCCGGGGCACGCCCGCCTCGAAGAACCCGATGACGTCGGTGTACCCCTCGCANNGAGTTCTTGTACTTCGCCGGGTCGCTGCTGCCGGGCAGCACGCGGCCACCGAGGGCGACGGGATTGCCCGACGGGTCGCAGATCGGGAAGAGCACCCGGGCCCGGAAGGCGTCCTGGAGTCGGCCACGCTTGTTGACGAACCCGAGACCGGCGCCGACGGCCACGTCCTCGTCGAGCTTCAGCGCGGTGCACAGCGTGTCCCAGCCGTCGGGGGCCCAACCCAGGCGGAACCGGCGCACCACCTCACCGTCGTAGCCGCGGCTGCGCAGGTAGTCACGGGCCGAGCCGGCGTCCGAGCCGGTCAGGAGCCGCTGGTGGTACCACTCCGTGGCGTGCTCCATGGCGTCGACGAAGACCTTGCGCTTCTGGTTGTCCCGGCCGGCGTTCCCGTCCTCGCGGATGGTGATGCCCGCCTTGTCGGCCAGTCGGCGCACGGCGTCGACGAAGTCGAGGTGCTCCATCGCCCGCACGAAGCTGATGGCGTCGCCCTTGGCCTGGCAGCCGAAGCAGTAGTAGAAGCCGGCCTCGGCGTTGACGCTGAACGACGGCGACTTCTCACTGTGGAACGGGCACAGCCCGACCCAACGCTGTCCCACCCGCTTCAACGCGGCGTGCTCCCCCACCAGGGCGACGATGTCCGTCGCCGCCCGGACCCGGGCCACGTCCTCGTCGGGGATGCCCATGGTGACGACGGTACCGCGTCCCGCCCCGCACCCGTCCCGCCGGCCCCACCCGCTCAGCGGTCCGGGCCGGTGGACGTGCGGTTCAGCGTGCGGCGGCCTTCCGGGCCGGGGCCTTGGCGACCGACTTCCCCGCCACCGACGTGCCGGCCGCCGTCTTCTTGGCCGCCGTCTTCTTGGCGGGAGCCTTCTTGGCCGCTGACTTCCTGGTGGCGGCACTCTTGGCGGGGGCCCGGTCGGCGCCGGTGACCTTGGCCCGGGCGGCCGTGTGGCCGGCCAGGACGGCCTGGGCGGCAGCCAGGCGGGCGATGGGCACCCGGAACGGCGAGCAGCTGACGTAGTCGAGGCCGGCAGCGGCGAACGTGGCGATCGACTCCGGGTCACCACCGTGCTCGCCACACACCCCGACCTTGAGGCTGGGCCGCGTGGCCCGGCCCCGGGCGGTGCCGAGCCGGACGAGTTCACCGACACCGTCGGGGTCGACCACCTCGAACGGGTTGCGCTTCAGCAGCCCCAGCTCGAGGTAGGCCGACATCATCCGGCCCTCGACGTCGTCGCGGCTGAAGCCGAAGGTCATCTGGGTGAGGTCGTTGGTGCCGAAGGAGAAGAAGTCGGCCTCCTCGGCGATGTCGCCGGCCCTCAGGGCGGCCCTCGGGGTCTCGATCATCGTGCCGATGAGCACTTCGAGCCGGCCGGAGGTCTTGGTCTTCTTCGCGCCCTTGCCGCCTCCGGCGCCGTCGAGGGTGGCCGCCACCGCCGACTCGACCCACGAACGGGCGAGGGCCAGCTCCTCCCGGGAGACGGTCAGCGGGATCATGATCTCCACGATGGGGTGTCCGCCGGCCTCGACGCGGTCGAGGGCGGCCTCCATCAGCGCCCGGACCTGCATGGCGTAGAGGCCGG
>PMFY01000200.1 GCA_003157945.1 Acidimicrobiaceae bacterium
TTCCTCCTCGAGGTCATCACCAGCTGGGTGACCCTGGGGGCCATGGTCGGCGCCCTGGCCGCCGGGGCGGTGGCCGACCGGGTCGGCCGGCGGCGGACCATCCTGCTGGCCGCCCTGCTCTTCGTGGCCGGCTCCCTCATCGAGGCGCTCGCCCCCGACGCCTACGTGCTGGTGGTCGGCCGGGTGGTCATCGGGCTCGGGGTCGGCGTCGCCTCGGTGGCGGCTCCCCTCTACGCCGCCGAGATGGCCCCCGCCCGCCTGCGCGGCCGGTTCGTGTCGCTCTACCAGTTGGCCATCACCATCGGGATCTTCGTCGCCTACCTGGTCGACTACGTCCTCAGCCACTCGAGCAGCTGGCGGGCGATGCTCGGTGTGTCCGCGGTACCCGCGATCCTGTTGATCGTCGCCATGTGGCCGCTCTCGGACTCGCCCCGGTGGTACGTCAAGGCGGGTCGGCGCCAGGATGCCGAACGGGCGCTCGCCAGGATCCAGGGCACCGACGACGTCGGTGCCGAGGTCGACACCATCCAGGCCTCCATCGACGACGACGCCAGGAGTGCGGCCACCTGGGGCACGGTGTTCGCCGTCGAGTGGCGCCGGCCGCTCCTGATCGGGGTGATGCTGGCGGTGCTGCAGCAGCTGACCGGCATCAACGCCATCATCTACTACGCCGACAAGATCTTCGCCGCCGCCGGCTTCCTGTCGCCGGCCAGCCAGAGCCTGGCCACCCTGTGGGCCATCGGGGCGGTGAACGTGGTGGCCACCCTGGTGGCCGTGGCCTGGGTGGACCACTTCGGGCGCAAGCCGCTCCTCATGACCGGGTCGGTCGGCATGTTCATCAGCCTGGTGGTGGTCGGGGCCATGTTCCTGAAGATGAAGCACGGCGTGTCGGCCACCGACACGGTGGGCCCGGGCATGGTCACCCTGGTGGCCCTGGTCGTGTTCATCGCCTCCTTCGCCTTCTCCCTCGGCCCGGTGGTCTGGACGATCATCAACGAGATCTACCCGGCCCAGGTCCGGGGCAAGGGCGTGGCGGTGGCCACCGCGGCCAACTGGTTCGCGGCATGGCTGGTGGCGCAGTTCTTCCTCACGCTGGTCGACCTCATCAGCACGACCGGCGTGTTCTGGGTCTTCGCCGCGTTCTGCGCCGTGACCTTCTGGTTCGTACGCCGTTACGTGCCCGAGACGAAGGGCAAGAGCCTCGAGCAGATCCAGACCATGTGGGGCGATCCGGCTGCCCTGGCCGCCGCCATGGAGACCGAGTAGCCCCGGATCAGTCGAGCTCCCTGGCCTCACGGAGGGCGCGACTCGCCAGCTGCCGGGTGATGGCCCACTGGCGCTGGACGTCGCCCGGAGTCATCCCCTCGGCGACACCCAGCGCGATCAGCCGGAGCCGAGCCCTGTGCCGCAGTCGCTCGTAGACACCCAGTGAGTCCGTGAGCTGGGGCCGGAGCTTGTCCGAGTGCACGTCGTCGAGCACCGGCGACACGTGGTCGCCGGACCGGATGCGCTCGATGATCAGCCGGCATGCCGCCTCGTGCTCCTCCAGGTCGGCCCGCAACGCGACCGCCGACTCGAGCAGCTGTTCCATCTCGTCAAGGGCGCGCTCCCGGAGCGCGTCCCCGTCCGCCTTACCCGCCTCCTGGTCCATGCACCATGATCCCACCCGCGGGGTCGGCGGTCCACGACGGGCCCCGAGGTGCCCGTCACCGCCTCCGGACCCGTGCGCCGGAGCCGTGCCTCCGATCGTGCGGACCACGCCCGCTTCCAGGTCAGTCCCCGGTCAGGCGGGCCGCTCGCCCACGATACTGGCCCGTTCCATGACCCGTCGTTGGGGCCAGTAGTCGCTCGATGCATAGTGCTGCACCGAACGGTTGTCCCAGAAGGCGACGGAGTCGGCCTCCCATCGGAACCGGCACTGGTACTCCACCGTCTCGGCCGCTCGGGCCAGTCGGTCGACGAGGGCGTCGGACTCCGCCCGATCCATGCCGACGATGTGGTCGACGAAGAAGCGGTTGACATAGAGGAGCTTGCGACCGGTCTCGGGGTGGGTGCGGACGACCGGGTGCTCGACCGGCGGGTGCCGCTCGCGCATCGCCACCCGGTCGTGCTCCTCCACCATGTGCCCGAAGACCTTGGAGTAATCGTGGACGGCCACCAGGCCGTCGATGCGGTCACGCAGGTCGGGCGGGAGGCCGTCGTAGGCGGCGCACATGTCGGCGAACAGCGTGTCCCCGCCCACCGGTGGGATCTCGACGGCGTGCAGCACCGCACCGAGTGACGGGCGGGCGCGCCACGACACGTCGGAGTGCCAGCCGTTCTCGTAGCCACCGACGGCCGCTTCCTTCTCGAACCGGACGAGTTCGGGTTGGTCGGGGTTCGACGGGATGAACGGATGGACCTCGAGGTCGCCGAACCGCCTGGCGAACGCCACGTGCTGGGCCGGCGTGAGCGGCTGATCGCGGAAGAACAGGACCTTGAACTCGTGGAGTGCGGAACCGAGTTCGGCAACCGCCCCGTCCTCGAGCGGGTCGCACAGGTCGAGGCCCTCCACCACGGCGCCGATGGTGGCCCCCTGCTGGCGGACGGCGAAGTGGTCGAATCGCAGCTGGCCCAGCCGGGCACGCTCGTCCGCGAGGTGGGCCAGTGGGCCCACCTCCACGCCCCACGGCTCGATGGTCACCCGTCGGGCCGAAAGCTCGGACGAGGGGTCGCGCGACGGACCGTTGCGCTCCGAACCCTCCGGTCGGTCCTGTACGACGGCCATGGCGACCCTCCCCGGGCTCCGGCGGCACCTCGGGGATGCCGACCTCCCCACGCTAGCGATCCGGTCCGCGCGCCGTCGCCGCACCGACGCCGTCAGCATTCGTCCGCGCGGTCACCGTTCCCGNNACCGTTCCCGCGCGGTCACCGTGTCCGCGCGGTCACCGTTCCCGGGCGTCACCGTGCCCGGGCGTCACCATTGATCCGGGCGGCCGCTACGTTGCGCCCATGGTCACCGGGCCGAATCTCCCCACCACCGCGGTGCTCGCCCCCCACCCCGACGACGGCGTCCTGTCGGCCTGGCATGTCCTCGCCCGCCGTCCCCGAACCACCCTGCTGGTCACGGTGTTCTCCGGCCTCCCCGATCCGGGGACCCCGGCGGCCCCGCACGACCTGGTCACCGGCGCCGACGATCCACGGGTCCGGATGGCCGAGCGTCGCGCCGAGGACCGGACGGTCGCCGCCCGGTTCGGCTGGGAACTGCACGCCATCGACCTGGTCGAGCAGTCCTACCGCCCTCCCGAGGTGACCCTCAGCGACGCCTTCGCCGAGCTCCTGGTCGATTCGATCGCCGAGGTCGTGCCCGGGTCGGTGCGCCGGCTGGTCCTGCCGGCGGGGCTCGGTGGCCACATCGACCACCACCTGGTCCGGGCCGCCGGCATCGCGCTCGCCGCCCGTACCGGTAGATCGGTCGAACTGGTGGCCGACGTGCCCTACGCCACCCGTGACGGCTGGCCCCCGTGGGTCGCCGGCGGTCGAGGCCCCGACGACGGGGCGGTCGACGGTCGGTGGGCGCGATGGCTCGACCCCCTGCGGCGCGGCCTCGGCCCACCCGTGGCCCACCTCCTCGATCCCGGGGAGCAGGCGGCCAAGCTCGAGGCGGCCCGGTGCTACGCGACGCAGTTCGAGTTCCTGGAGGGAGGGACCGAGCGCCACGTGAGCCGACCCGACCGCCTGGCGGCCGAGGTGTCGTGGCCGGTCGACGCCGCCGCGGTCCTGGCCGGGAGACGGGAATCCGGGGCGGGGCGCGCCGGGGACTGACCGCCGGGACGGACCCGGGTTGCGACCGACGCCGACACCGGCCATCCTGCGGAGGAACCCGGCACCTTCCGCCGCACCCGTCGACCACGGGTACCCGGGAGGTGCCCGACCCCCACGGAGACCCCATGCACGTCATCCCCGCGTTCGGCAACCACCTCCCGGTCAAGGTCCGCTTCGGTGAGGGCACCGCCTCGACCCTGCCGGAGGTCCTCGCCGAGCTGGCAGCCGAGCGGGTCGTCCTCATGGTCGACGAGGGCATCGAGCAGTTCAACCCGGCGGCGGCCGTGGTGCTGGGCGAGTTGCGCGGGACGCCGGACCTGACCCTGACCCGGTTCGACAAGCCCCCGGCGGAGCCCACCGTCCAGATGGTCGACGACGCCACCCGGGCCCTCGTGGAGTCCGGGGCGACCGCCGTCGTGGCCCTGGGCGGCGGGTCGGTCATCGACACGGCCAAGGCCGCCCGCCTGTGCGCCCAGCTCGGCTGCACCTTCGGTGAATTTCTGGCCGGCCCACCCACGTACCCCGTCCCCGACGTGGCCCTGGTGGCCATCCCCACCAGCGCCGGCACCGGGTCCGAGGTGTCGGGGGGCTCGGTGGTGTCCGATCCGGAGGCCGGCCGCAAGAACGGCATCGCCAACGCCAACCTGCGGGCCCAGGTGGCACTGGTCGACCCGCTGCTGACCCACTCGATGCCTCCGACCATGACGGCCAACACCGGCATCGACGCACTGGCCCAGGCGATCGCCGCCGTGGTGGCCAAGGTGCGCACCCCCATCGGTGACGCCATCGCCCTCGAGGCGGTGCGGATGATGACGCCGGCCCTCGTCGCCGCCTACCGGGACGGCACCGACGCCCCGGCCCGGTCGGCCATGTCGTGCGGGTCGATGATGGCCGGCCTGGCCATGAACATCTCCGACTGCACGGCCGAGCACTCGCTCGGCCAGGCCATCGGCGGGATCCGGCACGTGCCCCACGGCCTGACCATCGGCCTCGTCCTGGCCGAGACACTCGAGCGTGAGCGGTCCCACGTGCCCGAGCTCCTCGAACGGGTGGCCGACGCCATGAGTGAGCCCGACGACGGCTCGGGCGACGGCAGCCGTGCCGTGCGCGCCGTCCGGCGGATCCTGGCGGAACTCGAGTTCCCGGTGCTCGGGAGCCTCGGCTTCGTCGATGCGGACCTGGACCGGTTGGCCGACCTCGCCCTGGCCGACTACTTCATCACCATGTCCCCCGCCCCCTGGACCAAGGACGAGGTCGTGGGGGCGTTCCGTTCCGCGCTGGCTGTCGGATCCCGTACGGTCTGAACCCGGATCCGATCCTCGGAGACCGGTCGACCCGACCGGCCTCGGCCCCGACCCCAGGAGGAACGACGTGCCCGAAGGACTCTCGGCGAGCGAGGTCGGCAAGGAGATCGCCGAGCATCACGCCCACAACGTGGGCGATCGGCCCGACGAGGACTCCGGTGCATCGAGGCGGCTCACCATCGTGGAGGCCGCCCTCCTCGCCCTGGTGGCGGTGCTGGCCGCCTATTCGGGCTTCGCCTCCGCGAAGTGGGGTACCGAGTCCTCGCTGAAGCTGGCCAAGGCCAACNNCTGACCTTCAACGCCTGGTTCAGCGCCTACCTGTCGGGCAATCAGACGGGTATGACGGTGGCCGAACACCGGTTCCGTCCGCAGTTCGACACCGCCTTCAAGGCCTGGATCGCCACCGACCCCTTCACCAACCCGAACGCCCCGAAGGGCCCGACCTACATGCCGGAGTACGTGCAGCCCGGTTTGGCGGAGACCAACGCCCTGGACGCCGAGGCCACCGCCCTCTACGCCGAGGGGGTGGCGGCGGGCGGTCACTCGGACGACTACGTGCGCACCACCGTCTTCCTGGCGACCGTGCTCTTCCTCGTGGGGATCTCCGGCCACTTCCGCGTGCGATCGGCCCGGATCGGGCTCATCGCCGTGGGTGGCGTGATCCTGGTGACGTCGATCGTCTTCCTGATCGACCTGCCCAAGCCGTTCTTCTGATCGGCCGCGGCGGCCTCAGTCCAGCAGGGTCGGGTCGGCCCGCAGCTCGGCCCGAACCGCGGCCTCGAAGAACCCGTGGAACCCCTCGCCGTCACTGGCGGCCATCCGCTCGAGGAACCCCGCCGGCAGGGCCGTGACACCCGGACGACCCGCCGCACGGACGTGCCAGGCTCCCCGGCAGCGCTGCTCGAGCGCCACGGCCCGCTGGTGGACGGCCCGGGACGAATTGCCCAGCACGAACACCCCGTGACCGACCAGCAGGGCCTCGGTGGCGTCGCCCATCGCCTCGATCGCCCGTCCCGCCGAGCCGGCGTCGTTGACCGGGCCCGAATACTCGTCGACCAGCACGAGCCGGCCGCCGCCGAGGGCCGAGGACTGGTCCAGGATCGGGGGTACCTCGGCCAGATCCGCCCAGACGGTGCCGAACCGTGGATGGCTGTGGGCGGCCCAACCGACGTCGGGCCGGCGTCGGTGCAGTTCCAGGTGGAGGGGAATGCCGAGCGGGACCGGCCACTCGCCCTCGACCACGTCGCCCTCCAGGGTGATGCGCAGCACGTGTTCGGGCCGCACCTCGGCCCAGGTGAGCAGCCACGGGTTGCACAGCAGCGTGCCGTCGCCCAGGTTGGCCGTGATGTGGCCGGCCAGGTGGTCGTCGTACCCTTCACGCCACAGGGAACGGGCCAGCAGCGCCAGTTCCTGGCGGGGCGTCAGCTCGGGCACCAGCCGGTCGGGGGACGGCGTGAACACGGTCACGGCAGCACCTGGTCGGGCAGCGGGTGCCGGAACAGCGCTGCGGCATTGCCGCTGCAGATCGCCCGGACCTCGTCGTCGGGCAGGTGACCCCAGCACGACCGGAGCACGCCCTGGGTGTCGGGCCAGGTGCTGTCACCGTGCGGGTAGTCCGTCTCCACCATGATGTTCTCGACGCCGATCCGGTAGCGCGTGTCGATGGTGGAGGGGTCGTCGAGCGTGCAGAACCAGAAGTTGCGGCGCAGCACGTCCGACGGGCGGTCGTCCCATCCCAGGCCGTAGCCGGATCGGTCGACGACGTTGTCGAGGCGGTCGAGCAGCATGGCCACCCATCCGATCCCACCCTCGCTCATGGCGATGGCCAGGTCCGGATGGCGCAGCGGATACCCCGACCACAGCCACTCGGCGCACGCCGTGAGCGACAGCTGGCCGAACAGCGTGGCGCCGATCTGGACCGCCGGTGCACCGGGCGGGGCCGGCGGCATCCCCGAGCTGCCGACGTGCAGGCAGGCGACGGTCGAGGTCTCGATGCAGGCGTCGATGATCGGGTCCCAGTGCTCCCGGTCCCACAGGCTGGGGAGGTCGGCGACGTGGGGACGCTCGGGGAGGGCGACGGCCTTGAATCCCCGGGCGGCGTTGCGCCGGATCTCGGCGGCGGCTTCGACCGGGTCCGTCAGCTGGGCGATCCCCAGCGGGATGATCCGGTCCGGGTGGACGGACGCCCACTCCTCGAAGAGCCAGTCGTTCCAGGCCCGGACACAGGCCGCCCCGAGTGCACGGTCCTCGGCGGCGAAGAACACCCGGCCGCAGAACCCCGAGATCTGTGACGGGAAATTGAGCGAGGCCCAGACCCCGTTGACGTCCATGTCGGCGACCCGTGCGTCGACGTCGTAGCAGCCGGGCCGCATCTGCTCGAAGCGGAAGGGCTCCAGTCGCACCGTCTCCGGCCGACGCCCGGCGACGGCGTTCATGCCGACCTGGCTGTAACGACCCCCCTCGAACTCCCAGACCTGGTGTCCCGCGCCGGTCTCGACGATGCGCGGGGCGCGNNACGTGGTCGTCGACCGAGACGACCGTCGCCCACGGCTCCGCGATGTCGGGCTCGGGCAGGAAGAGGTCCGGGTCGAGGGTGGCCTGTCTGTGCATCGTGGTCCCTCCCCATGGAGTGGCACCGGTCGACCCTCAGCGGTCGGCGGTCCGCGGTCGAGCACTTTCTAGCGCACCCGGTCGCGGGGTGTGCGCCCTCCGCGGCGCCGGCCGGCAGTGACCCGGCACCGGTCGGCGGTGACCCGGCGGCGCCGGTCGGCGGTGACCCGGCACCGCCCTTGACGGCGGCCCGGAGGTCCCTACCATGGGTC
>PMFY01000203.1 GCA_003157945.1 Acidimicrobiaceae bacterium
GGCGCGCAAGGGCGACTTCCGCCAGCTGTGGATCCAGCGGATCAACGCCGCCGCCCGCCTCAACGGCATGAGCTACAGCCGGTTCATCGCCGGCCTGCACCGGGCCGATGTCGAGGTGGACCGCAAGGTGCTCGCCGACCTGGCCGTCACCGCGCCCGAGGCGTTCGCGTCGCTGGTCAAGGTGGCCGAGGAGGCCCTGGCCTCCGCCCCGGCGACCGCCGAGGCCAGCTCCTGACCCAGGCGGGACTGCCCTTCACGCACCAGCGGGTGCGGAGGCTGCGCCAGCTCCTCCGCAAGCGGAGCCTGCGGGCCGCCGAGCACGCCGTGGTCGTCGAGGGCGCCGAGCTGCTGTCGGTGGCGCTGGCCGCCGGCGCTCCGGTCGAGGCCGTGTACGTCGCGCCCGAGGGGGCGGACGTCCCCGCCGTCGTCGAGGTGACCGGCCGCGTCCTGGCCGACGGTGGCCGGGTCTTCGACCTGGCGCCCGGGGTGATGGAGCGGGTGGCCTCGACGGTGACCCCCCAACCCCTGCTGGCCGTCGTCTCCTACACGCCGACGCCCCTCGACGAACTGGCGTCCGCCACCCTCGTGATCGTCTGCGTCGACGTACGCGACCCGGGCAACCTCGGCACGGTGATCCGTTCGGCGGACGCCGCCGGGGCCGACGCCGTGGTGTGCTGCGACGGGACGGTCGACCCGACCAATCCGAAGTGCATGCGGGCCACGGCCGGCTCGCTGTTCCACCTGCCGGTGGCGGAGGGGGGCGGTGCCGTGGACGCCGTCCGCGCCCTGTCGCGCCGTGGCCTCACCACGGTCGCCACGGTCGTGCGGGGGGGCACCGACTACGCCGCCTTCGACTGGACGGGGCCGGTCGCCCTGGTGCTCGGCAACGAGGCCGGCGGTCTCGACGACCGCCTGGTCGCGACCCTCGACGCCGGCGTGACCATCCCGATGGCCGGCCGGTCCGAGTCCCTCAACGTCGGGGTGTCGGCCGCCGTGCTGTGCTTCGAGGCCCTGCGCCAGCGCCGGACGGCGCCGGGACGGGAGGGTGGTCCGGCCGGCTCTACGATGTCCGTCATGGACGCGCCGACACAGGCACCGGGCGACGACGCGGGCACGCGGTGAGCGGGGCCGTGGACGTCGACGCCCTGGTGGACGAGGCCCGGGGCGCCATCACGGCCGCCGGGACCACCGAGGAGATCCGCCACGTGGCGGCCACCGTGTCGGGCAAGAAGTCGGCCCTGGCCGAGGCGTCACGGGCCCTCGGGTCGATGGACCCCGAGGCGAAGAAGGAGCTGGGCCGCCGACTGCACGAGGCCCGGTCCACCGTGGAGGAGCTGCTCGAGTCGCGGCGGGCCGAGATCCGCTTCGCCGAGCTGTCGGCCGAGATGGCCGCCTCGCGACTCGACCTCACCGAGTACGTGGCCGGCACCGCGCCCGGGCCCGCGTCCCGGGGTCACCTCCACCTGGTGTCCCAGACCCGTGACGCGCTCGAGGACGTGTTCGTGGGCATGGGGTTCGAGGTGGCCGAGGGACCCGAGATCGA
This sequence comes from Acidimicrobiaceae bacterium, assembly GCA_003157945.1. The sequence goes on from PMFY01000203.1 coordinate 1,544, forward strand.
GACCGACTGGTACAACTTCGGCGCCCTCAACATCCCGCCGGCCCACCCGGCCCGGGGCATGTGGGACACCTTCTACCTCCATCTGGGCGCGCCGGAGTCGACGCTGCTGCGCACCCACACCTCGCCGGTGCAGATCCACCTGATGGAGCAGGCCGTCCTCGACGGCACGCTGCCGATCCACGCCGTCATGCCCGGGCGGTGCTACCGCCGCGACACCCCCGACGCCCGCCACCTCGCCGTCTTCCACCAGATCGAGGGCCTCGTCGTCGACCGGGGCATCACCTTCGCCGACCTGGCCGGCACCATCGAGACCTTCACCACGGCCTACTTCGGGCCCGACATCCACGCGCGGCTCCGGCCGGCCTACTTCCCGTTCACCGAGCCCTCGGCGGAGTTCGAGGTGACGTGCGCCATCTGCCGCGGGGCCGGGTGCCGTACGTGCTCGCAGACCGGATGGATCGAGTTGGGCGGCTGCGGCATGGTCGATCCCGCCGTGTTCGCGTCCGTGGGCATCGACGCCGACGTGTGGACGGGCTTCGCCTTCGGCTTCGGCATCGACCGGTGCGCGCAGATGCGCCACCAGATCGCCGACATGCGGGCCCTCACCGAGAACGACATCCGGTTCCTGCGCCAGTTCTGAGGCGCACCCCCCGAGAGGACAGCGTTGCGAGTTCCCCTTTCCTGGCTCCGAGACTTCGCCCCGTTCGCCGGTGACCCGGCGGACATCGCCGCGACCCTGGACGACCTCGGCCTGGTGGTCGAGGGGATCGAGACCGTCGGCGAGGGCCTGGGTGACGTCGTGGTCACCCGGATCGAGGAGGTCACCGCCATCGAGGGTGCCGACAAGATCCGCCGGGTGGTGGTGACCGACGGGTCCGGGCTGGTCGAGGTGGCGTGCGGTGCGAAGAACTTCGCCGTGGGCGACCTGGTGGCCCTGGCCCCGGTGGGCGCCGTGCTGCCCGGCGGATTCGCCATCGGCCGGCGGAAGATGAAGGGCATGGTGTCCAACGGGATGCTGTGCTCCGGGCGCGAGCTGCGCCTGTCCGAGGACCACGCCGGCATCCTCGTCCTGAACGACGTCGTCGGCGCCCGGCCGGGCGTGGCCCTCACGGAGGCCCTCGGCATCGAGCCGGACGTGGTGTTCGACGTGGCCGTCGAGGCCAACCGGCCCGACGCCTGGTGCATGGCCGGCGTGGCCCGCGACCTGGCCGCCCGGATGGGCCTCCCCTTCGCGGTGCCGACGACCGACGACCTCGTGGCCAAGGTCGCCCCGGGCGCCCCGCCGGCCCCGGCCCCGGCCACCGGCCCCGCCGTGGGCGCGTCGACCACGGTGCAGGTGGACGACCTCGAGCTGTGCCCCCGGTTCACGGCGCGGGTGCTGACCGGGGTCCGGGTCGGGGAGTCGCCGGCGTGGCTCGCCCGCCGCCTGCGGGCCGCCGGCATGCGCCCGATCAACAACGTCGTGGACGCCTCCAACTACGTGATGCTGGAGCTCGGCCAGCCCACCCATCCCTACGACCTCGACCGGCTGGCCGGCGGGGGGCTCCTGGTCCGGCGGGCCGGGGCCGGCGAGACGGTCACGACCCTCGACGACGTGGTGCGCACCCTCGGCCGACCGGGCCCCGGCCTGGGCGACTCCGGCCAGGACTGCCTGATCTGCGACGCCACCGGTGCCCCGGTCGGCATCGGCGGGATCATGGGCGGTGCCTCCTCGGAGATCGGCCCGGACACGACCCGGGTCCTGCTCGAGGCCGCCTACTTCGTGCCGATGGCCATCGCCCGCACCTCCAAGCGGCTGAACCTCCGCACCGAGGCCAGCGCCCGGTTCGAGCGGGGCTGCGACCCCGCCGGCATCGACCGGGCCGCCGAGCGCTTCTGCGAGCTGCTCGCCCTCACCGGCGGCCCGGGCCTGACCCTGGCCGAGGGCGTGCTCGACGTGGTCGGGCCCGAGATTCCCGTACCGCTCGAGCTCACCGTCCGGCCGTCACGGGTGAACGGCCTGCTCGGCACCGGGCTCACCGCACCGGCCATCGCCGACCTGCTGGTGCCGCTCGGGATGGAGGCGGTGCCCACCGGTGCCGACGACGACCCGGTGACGGTGGTGGTGCCGACGTTCCGACCCGACATCCGTCCCGCGCCGATGGGCGAGGCCGACCTGGCCGAGGAGGTGGCCCGCACCTTCGGCTACTCGCGCCTGCCCCGCCGGCATCCGGCCTGGCCCCAGCCGGGGCGCCTGACGGCGTACCAGCGGGAGCGGCGCCGGCTCAAGGACGTGCTGTGCGGCCTCGGTGCCTCCGAGGCGTGGACCGCGGCGTTCGTGACCGAGGCCGACCAGCTGGCGGCCGGGTTCCCACCCCCGTCCATCGAGGTGGCCAACCCGCTCGTCGACGCCGAGCGGTACCTGCGGTCGTCGATGGCCCCCGGGCTGGTGCGGGCCGTCGTCTACAACGCCGAGCGGCGCCAGGGCGACGTGCGCCTGTTCGAGGTGGGCTCCGTGTTCCGGCCGCTCGAGGTCCCCGATCCCGGGGGGCCGCCGGCCGACGTCGACGAGCGCCTGTGCGCCGTGTTCGCCGGCGAGGCCGACGACGCCTGGTCCGCGGTCGCCGCCTGGCATACCGTGGCCGAGGCTCTCGGACTGGACGGCTGGGTCATGGAGCAGGGCCACCACGGCGGCGGCGGCACGGGCCGGGTGACCCACGAGTACCGCTCGGCGACGCTGCTGTGCGGCCACGAGGAGGACGGCGGACGGCGCGAGCTCCTGGGCGAGGTGGGCGAGCTCGACCCGACCTTCGTCGAGACCTTCGGTCTCGTCGGAGTGGACGGCCGGCCCCGACGCGTCGGCTGGCTCGACCTCGACCTCGGCGTCCTGCTCGACCCGCAGCGGGCGACCCGGCGACCGCTCGAGTCGGCACCGGTCAGCCGGTTCCCGTCGTCCGACATCGACCTGGCCTTCATGGTCCCCGACGAGGTGCCGGCCGGTCGGGTGGAGGCCACCCTGGCCGGTGCCGGTGGCGAGCTGCTCGAGTCGGTGGAGCTGTTCGACGTCTACCGGGGGGAGTCCCTGGGGGAGGGGGCGCGCAGCCTGGCGTTCCGCCTGCGCTTCTGCGCGCTCGACCGCACGCTCACCGACGAGGAGATCGGTGCGCTGCGCGCCACCTGCATCACGGCGGTCGAGCAGGCCCACCGGGCCGCACTGCGCTGAGCCGGACGGACCCCGGGGATCGGCTGACCCGGGTCCCGGGCCGCCTATGTTCGGAGGCGAGCCGAGGGGAGGGCTCCCGACCATGACCGACACCGCCACGCAAGGAGTGCAGGAACCTGCCGGGGCGCTGCCCCGGCGCCAGGTCCTGGTCATCATCGGCGCCCTGATGCTGGGGATGTTCCTGGCCGCGCTCGACCAGACGGTGGTGTCCACGGCGCTGCCCACCATCGTGGGCGACCTGCACGGGGCCTCGCACCTCAGCTGGGTGGTGACCGCCTACCTGCTGGCCTCGACGGTCTCCACCCCGCTGTGGGGCAAGCTCGGCGACCTCTACGGCCGGAAGTCGTTCTTCCAGGCGGCGATCGTCATCTTCCTGATCGGCTCGGCGCTCGCCGGGCTGAGCACGTCGATGATCGAGCTCATCGCCTTCCGGGCCATCCAGGGCCTCGGCGGCGGCGGCCTCATGATCGGGGCGATGACCATCGTCGGTGACGTGGTCTCCCCCCGCGAGCGCGGCCGCTACATGGGCCTGTTCATGGCCATGTTCGGCGTGACCTCGGTCATCGGACCCCTGATCGGCGGCGTCTTCGTCGACTACCTGTCGTGGCGGTGGATCTTCTACATCAACCTCCCCATCGGGGCCGTCGCCCTGGTCGTGACCGCGGTGGCGCTCCCCGCGGTGTCGACGCGGGTCCACCACGTCATCGACTACCTCGGCACGGCGCTGATCGCCCTGTCCGCCACCTCCCTGGTCCTGTTCACCAGCCTGGGCGGGTCCTCCTACCCGTGGGGGTCGCCGTTCATCATCGGCCTGGCGGTGGCCGGCGTGGCCTTCGCCGGTCTCTTCCTGCTGGCCGAGCGGCGGGCGGTCGAGCCGATCATTCCGCTGCCCCTGTTCGCCAACCGCGTCTTCAGCGCCGCCAGCGCCANNGCTTCGTGGTCGGCTTCGCCATGCTCGGCGCCCTGACCTTCCTCCCGCTGTTCTTCCAGGACGTGCGCGGCGTCAGTGCCATCCAGTCCGGGCTCCGCCTCTTCCCGCTCATGGGCGGGCTCCTGGTGGCCTCGATCGGGTCGGGCCTGCTGGTGAGCCGGTGGGGGCGCTACAAGGTGTTCCCCGTGGTCGGCACGGGGCTCATGACCGTCGGCCTCTACCTCATGTCGCTGATCGGGGTGCACACCGGGGCGTGGTCGGCCGCCGCGTCCATGGCCGTGTTCGGCTTCGGGCTGGGACTCATCCTGCAGGTGCTCACCGTGGCCGTGCAGAACGCCGTCCCCTACGCCGAGCTCGGCACCGCCACCTCGGGCGTCACGTTCTTCCGCTCGATCGGGGGCTCGTTCGGGGCCGCCGTGTTCGGGGCGGTCTTCGCCAACCTCCTCCTGGGCAACGTGCTGCGGGCGCTCCACCTGCACCGCGCGCCCACCGGCCTCAGCCTCAGCGGCGACGACCCCGGCTCGATCCACCGCCTGCCCGCCGCCGTCCAGGCCGGGGTCGTCGACGGCATCGCCCACACCATCCAGACCATGTTCCTGCTGGGCGTCCCCATCGCCTTCGTGGCCTTCCTGCTGAGCTGGACGCTGCCCGAGGTCCCGCTCCGCAAGGCCATCCGGGACTCGGAGCCCGCCGAGAACCTGGGTCTGCCGTCCCCGCGGAACTCCCTCGACGAGGTCCAGCTGATCCTGGAGCGCGCCGTCACCCACGAGAACCGACGCGAGCTCTACGAGATGCTCGCCGGACGGGCCGGCCTGACCCTGCACCCGCGGGCGTGCTGGCTCCTCTACCGCGTGGCCGATCGTCCGGACGCCACGGTCGAGGAGGTCGGGGCGCAGCTGCGGGTCGATCCCGACCGGCTGCGCGAGGGCGTCGACGAACTCGAGTCGGCCGGCATGATCGCCTGCGTGGACCGGCCCGACGGCCGGCGGCTCGAGGTGACCGGGTCGGGGAAGGACGCCATCGAACGGCTGACCGCGGCGCGCCGCGACTCGTTGAGCGAGCTGCTGGAGGGATGGGACGCCGACGAGCACCCCGAGGTGGTCGCCATGATCCGCGAGCTGGCCCGGGTGCTGATGGCGGACGACGACCGGCTGCTGGCCGACGCCCGGTCGTCCTGAGCGGGCCGCACCCCGGTCAGGAGTCGAAGCCCAGGCCCACCGCGTCGAGGGCCCGCAGCCACAGGTTCCGCTTCCCCTGGTGGGCGTCGGCGCGGGCCATCGACCAGCGCGTCAGGTTGATGCCGATGGCGCGGGCCGGCTCCGGGGGGAACGGGATGGGCTTGGAGCGGACGAACCCCAGGCGGGTGAGGTCGGTCTCGGTGCCGGAGACGAGGTCGAGGGCGACCCGGGCCCCGAAGCGAGACGCCCCCACTCCGAGCCCGGTGTAGCCGGCCGCGGCGGCCACCCGTCCGTCGAACGAGCGGTCGAAGAAGGCGCAGAACCGCGAGCACGTGTCGATGGCGCCGGCCCAGGCGTGGCTGAACCGGACGTCCTCGAGCATCGGGAACGTCCGGGCGAAGTGGGTGGACAGCAGCTCGAACGTCGCCGGCCGCTGCTCGAGGGCGGCGCCCATCGAGTTGCCGTAGTGGTAGACGGCGTCGTAGCCGCCGAACAGGATCCGGCCGTCGGCCGTCCGCCGGTAGTAGAGGAACTGGTTACCCGTGGTGCCGATGCCCTGGCGGCGCTTCCAGCCGAGTGCCCCCGACTGGGCCGCAGTCAGCGGCTCGGTCATGAGCACGTAGTCGTAGACGGGGACGATGTACTTGCGCAGCCGTCTCACCGGCGACGGCGAGGCGTTGGTGGCGAGTACGACCCGCGGGGCCGTCGCCGTCCCGTGGGTCGTGCGGACCACCATGGGGTCGACGGGGGACATTCCGGTGGGGGCCAGGCCCTCGACGCGGGTGTGCTCGTGGATGCGGACCCCGGCCCGTTCGCACGCCGCCCGTAGGCCCCAGGCCAGCCGGGCGGGGTTGACGAGCGCGCAGGCCTCGGGCTCCCACAGCCCGGCCAGGAAGGTCGGCGAGTGGATCTCGGCCTGCAACTCGTCGCGCCCGAGGAACTCGGGACGGCCCCCGTGCGCGCGGGCCAGGGCCTCGGCCTCCCGCAGCCAGGCGACCTGGTGGGGTTCGGTGGCGACGTCGAGCTCGCCGGTGCGCTCGAAGTCGCACCCGATGCCCTCGGCCGCCAGGGTGGC
>PMFY01000331.1:0-140 GCA_003157945.1 Acidimicrobiaceae bacterium
GGCAACGCGGAGGGCGTGATCCCCATCATCGAGAACACCTGTGGCCGGGCCGCCGGCAACTGCTCACAGGTGGTGTGGGCCGACGGCCGGGTGAACCCGGGCGACCCCCAGGCCTTCCCCATCACCCCGCAGACGGCCGC
>PMFY01000331.1:236-5458 GCA_003157945.1 Acidimicrobiaceae bacterium
TCCTGCTCGGCCTCGGGGTCGCCAGCACCGTGCTGCGCCCGCTCGACCAGCTGACCGAGTCCGTCGAGGAGCTGGCCCGGACGACCGACGTGTCCCAGCAGCTCGACCCCGGTGGTCCCGACGAGCTCGGTCGCCTGCGCCGGGCCTTCAACCGCCTGCTGTCCGCCCTCGACTCGTCCCGCGANNTCACCAGCCTGCGCACCAACATGGAGGTGGCGCGCCAGATGGAGAAGCTCGCCCCCGAGGACCGCGACGTCCTCATCAACGACGTCCTCACCCAGCTCGACGAGCTGACCTCGTTGGTGGCCGACATGGCCGAGCTGGCCCGCGGCGACCTGCCCCAGGTCACCAAGGGTCCACTGCGCTTCGACGAACTGGTGCTCGGCGCCGTCGAGGCCGCCACCACCCACGGACGCAGCCGCGGGGTCACGTTCGCCACCTCGATGGCCCCCAACTGGATCTCCGGCTCGCCGCCGCGCATCGAGCGGGCGGTCAACAACCTGCTCGACAACGCCGTCAAGTACAGCCCCGACGGGAGCGTGGTCGAGGTGGCCTGCGGCGACGGTGTCCTGGTCGTGCGCGACCACGGCCCCGGGGTGGCCGACACGGACATCGACCACATCTTCGACCGCTTCTACCGGGCCCCGGAGGCCCGCAGCCGACCCGGGTCCGGCCTGGGGCTGGCCATCGTGGCCCAGGTGGCGCTCGACGAGGGCGGACAGGTCAGCGTGCACCACGCCCCGGGGGGCGGCGCCCTGTTCCGCCTGGCCTTCCCCACGGTCACCGCACCCCACCCCTCGGGCTCGGTCGGCACGGCCTGAGGCGGACCATCGCCGGCGGGCCGGGCGACGGGGGGCGCATACTGTGGACGTGCTGATCCGCATCGAAGGCCGTGACCTGCCGGGACGATCCTGTGGTCCGTCACCCGAGCGCCCCGAAGGTCACCACGGGATCGAGGTGGGCGTCCAGCGGCGGAACAAGCCGGAAGAGCTACTGGGGCGTGTGCGGGCCGACGTCGAGTCGGTCACCTGGGAGTTGGAAGCGACACCGGCGTCCGCCCCGCTCGCCGACCTCCGGGGTCCCTACATCTCCGGGCCGCCGGCCGGCCGGTTCGTCTATCTGTCCTGGGGGGTCGTCGGCGGGCCGGGAGGCTTCGACATGTTCCGGCGGGCCAAGCTCCTGTTCGACGGCATCCCCGACGACGTGTTGACGCACGCCCGGGAGACGGGGGTCCTGGTGGGTCGGCTGGGGCTGACGGATCCGAAGGGGAACCCGCTCTGTGCGGCGGTGCGCCCGCCGCTCATCGAATGGACGAGCGCCGTCGCCTGACCGGTGCCGCACCCGGAGCCCGACAACCCAAGGCGATCGACGACCGGCGCGCCGCATTGCCGTGCCAGGCAGGGCTTTGGCGCCAAATCCCCTGGTCGGCTAGGGTGCCACCCGACATGGGATCTCTGATCAAGAAGCGCCGCAAGCGCATGCGCAAGAAGAAGCACAAGAAGATGCTGAAGGCCACCCGTTGGCAGAGGCGGGCGGCGGGCAAGTAGGTCCCGTCCCCGTGGGGCCGCCCGTCGGGCCCGCGGACACAGCAGGATCAGGTGGGCGCCGGCACCGTCCGGGCCACCACCAGAGGGGCGAATTCCCCCTCGTGCTCGAGCCACTCCTCCGCTCCGGGGTCGACACCGTCGACCTCCCCTTCGACGAACCACGTCGAGCCGCTGCCGGCCAACCGGGCCGGTCGACCCGTGGCCTGTTCGAGCGCGTGCCGCCACCCCACCAGGCGGGGCTCCACCTCCAGGGCCGCCGCCTCGAGGTCGTTGCCGGTCGATCCGGCCCCTGACGCCGCCCGGCCGCCGAGCCGGTCGAAGGCGCGGTAGACGGCCGTCGTGTCCACGCCGAAGGGCGGCAGCACGAGCAGATACGTCCGCTCCTCGAAGGCCAGCGGCGCCACCACCTCGCCGATGCCGGTGACGAGGGCGCGACCCCCGGCCACGCAGAAGGGGACGTCGGCCCCGAGGGTGGCCGCCGTGGCCGCGTCGGTGCACCCGGCCCAGCGGAGCACGGCGGCGGCGTCGGCGGATCCGCCCCCCAGCCCGGCGCCGGGCGGGATCCGCTTGACCAGCCGGACCCGTGCCGTCCGACCGACCGCGGCCAGCGCCCGCACCACCAGGTTGTCGGTGGCCGGCCCCAGCGCGTCGGGTCCCCGGGCCACCGAGTCGGCCGGCCACGCCGTGGTCACCTCGAGCGCCGCATCGCCGTCGGCATCGTCGATCTCGAGGGTGTCCGCCAGGTCGAGGGTCACCATCTCGGACTCGAGCAGGTGGTAGCCGTCACCGCGTACTCCGGTGACGGCCAGCGTCACCGTGAGCTTGGCCGGGGCGGTCCAGCGGGTCACTCCCCCACCTCCGGGGTCACGGGGCGACGGCGACACCCGGCCGCCACCAGGCCAGGCGCTCCCACTCGTCGAGGCCCAGCTCCTCGGCCCGGGCCGTCGGCTCGACACCGGCCGCGGCGAACGCCTCGGGGTCGACCAGGTCGAGCAGCGCCCGCCGCAGCATCTTGCGACGGTGGGCGAAGCCGCCGCGGACCACGACGAAGAGGCGCTCGTAGTCCGGAGCCCCGGGTCCCACCCGCCCGTCGCCGGTGGGCAGCGGGCCCGCGGGGTGCCGGTCGAGGCGGACCAGCACCGACTCGACCTTCGGCCGGGGGATGAAGACGCTGGCCGACACCTTGCCGACCACGGCGGCAGTGGCCCAGTAGGCCACCTTGACCGACACCGCGCCGTAGGCCTCGTCGCGGGGCCCGGCGGCCAGGCGCTCCCCCACCTCCCGCTGGACCATGACCAGCAGCGACGTCACCTGGGGCGCCTCCTCGAGCACGCGGATGACGAGCGGCACGGCCACGTTGTAGGGCAGGTTGGCCACCAGGGCGTAGGGGCCGGCGTCGTCGAGCAGCTCGTCCCAGGCGACCCGCAGGGCGTCGGCCTCGACGACCCGCACCCCGGCGGGCTCCACGACCGACCGGAGGACCGGCAGCACGTGGCGGTCGACCTCGACGGCGGTCACCTCGGCCCCGGCCTCGGCCAGGGCCAGGGTCAGCGACCCGAGCCCGGCCCCGATCTCCACGACCCGGGACCCCTCGGTCACACCGGCCAGCCGCACGATGCGCCGCACGGTGTTGGCGTCCGCCACGAAGTTCTGGCCGAGCGCCCGGCTGGGGCGCAGGTCGTTGGCCAGGAGCAGCTCGTGGATCTCGGCGCGCCCGTGGGTCACCCGATCAGTGTGGCACCCCGTGGGTGCCGCCCGTTCCATGGACGGCCGTCCGCCGGGCGGTCACCAGCTGAGCCTGGCGTCGATGACGCCCTGCGACAGTGGGGCCAGTTCGGCGAAGGTGGCGGTGGCCAGGTCGATGGACCGGGCCGTGTCGGCCTCGCGGTCGTCCACCGTGCAGGTGACCGTGGCGCCGTTGGCCGGGTTGGTGACCCGGACCACGGTCCCGAACGGCAGCCACGGGCTGGCGCACCGGCCGGCCGGATGGTCGTAGTAGGTCACGGCCCCCGTCGTCTCCACCGCCCCGGTGGCCTCCGCCTGCACCACCGGTGCCGTGGTCGTGGTGGTCGAGGTCGTGGTGGTCGTCGGCGGCGGCACGGTCGAAGTCGTCGTGGTGGTGGGCGGCAGCGTCGTGCCCGTGACCTCGCGCACCGGGGCCTCGGCGATGACCACGGGTACCGGGTGGTGCCGACCGGACGTCGGCCGGGTCGCCGGACCGGTCGCGCTCCCGGACACCGGCCGGTCCGGTGCGGCCGAGGCGTCGCCGCTGCCGTGCAGGGCGACGAGGGGCACGACGAGCAGGGCGGCACAGAGCACGAATGCCACCGCGTGACGGTGGCTCCGATCAGGTTGGGTCCTCAGGGCTCCACTCCTTGTGGGATGCGTCCCTCCCCCGACAGTCCCGGTCGGCCCGACGGACGTCGTCGGCCACCCCGGGGAGAGGATGGACTCGACCGGCTCCTCCAAGCCGGTCACCGCACGGCGACCCGACAGGTCGGCCGATGCGACACAGCCACTCCGAGGAGTGGCCGTCGGTCCACGCTACCGGGGCCCCGGGCCCGCGGCAACCCAGGTGGCGTCCCCCCGAAGGCCGCCTCCGAGGGGGGAATTGTCGAACCTCCTGGTCAGGAGCCCGGAGGAGACCGGGGATCCCGCCCGGGCGGCGGTACGCTGACCCGATGCACGCAACCCGGACCCTGCCGCTCGTGACGTCCGCACTGTTGTCGGTGGCCCTGGTGTCCGCCGCCGGGTGCTCGAGCTCGTCCTCGACCTCGACCACCACGACAGCGCCGAAGTCGACCACCACGACGGCACCCAACCCGCTCGACCTCCCGGCCACCGGCAGCGTGGACGGCGTCACCCTGTCGGTCACCTCGTCGCCCCTCACCGGCGTGGCCGGCAAGACGACCATGCACGTGAACGCCCAGCTCACCGGGTCGGTGACCTCGTCCCACCTCGAGTTCCAGATCTCCGACGCACCCTCCGCGGCATCCGGCAAGGCCGCCACCACCCAGCAGATCTCCGTCTCCCACGCCGGGACCTACCCGCTGCCCACGGCGTTCCACCCGTCCAAGGCCGGCAACTGGGCCGTCACCGTCACCTATGCGCCCACCTCGGCGAAGAAGTCGAAGCTGTCGGTGTCCGGGATGCCCCCCAAGGTGGGTCTGCCCGCGCCCTTCCCCCAACTGGTGACCGTCATCACCGCCAGCTGAGCCACACCCACACCCGCCTGCCCGCACCCGCACCCGCCTGCCCGACACGACCCGCGGGCCGTGTCGGGTCCTAGACCCGGAAGCCCCGACGGGCGTTGGCCGTCGACGCCTCGGCCACCTCGGCGGCCTCGAGACCCTTCACCTTGGCCACCGCCGCGCCGACCAGGGGGACCCGGGACGGCTCGTTGGGCGTGCCCCGGTGGGGCACGGGCGTGAGGAACGGCGAGTCCGTCTCCACCAGCAGCCGGTCGAGCGGGCACAGGGCCACGGCCTCGCGGACCTCCGCGGCGTTCTTGAACGTGACGACCCCGCTGAAGGAGAGCGACGCACCGAGGCCGAGGCAGCGGCGGGCCTCGTCCGGCCCCCCGGTGAAGCAGTGGACGATGGTCCGCTCGGGCACCCCGTGGGCCTCCAGGAGCTCGAAGGTGTCGTCCCACGCCTCCCGGGTGTGGATCACCAG
>PMFY01000456.1 GCA_003157945.1 Acidimicrobiaceae bacterium
TCGCCACCGACGGCGACGCCGGAGGGTCCGACCACTCCATCACGCGGCCCGAGATGGCCGCCATCCGCCGCGAGGAGCAGTTGGAGGCGGCCCGCGCCGTCGGGGTCACCGACGTGACGTTCCTGGGATTCCCGGACGGCCGCGTCACCGCGAGCCTCGAGCTCCGGGCCGCCATCTCCCGGGTGATCCGCCTGGTGCGCCCCGACCGCGTCGTCAGCCAGTCGCCGGAGCGGAACTGGGAGCGGATCTATGCGAGCCACCCCGACCACCTGGCCACCGCCGAGGCGGCGGCCTGTGCCGTGTACCCCGACGCCCGCAACCCCTTCGCCTTCCCCGAGCTGCTGGACGAAGGCCTCGAGCCGCACACCGTGCCCGAGCTGTGGATCATGGCCACCGAGCGGGCCAACCGCGTCGTCGATGCCACCGACGCCTATGACCGGAAGCTGACCGCCCTCCGGTCCCACCGTAGCCAGGTAGGTGACGGCGCCCACCTCGACGAGCTCCTCCGCAACTGGATGACGGGCACGGCGCTCGCCGCCGGACTGCCCGAGGGTCGGCTGGCCGAGGCGTTCCACGTGGTGAACACGGCCTAGTGGCCGCCGCGTCGGCTCCGTCGGCTCCGCCCGCCCGTCCGTGGGCGATCCTCCAGCACGTGGCCCACGAGGGCCCGGGCTCGATCGGTCGGGTGCTGGCCGAGCGCGGCGTCGACGTGGTCGTCGTACATCTCGACCAGGGTGAGCCGTTGCCGTCCGCGGATGCGCTGGCCGGTCTGGTGGTGATGGGCGGTCCCATGGGGGTCCGTGACGACCTGGCCTGGCTGGCCCCGGAGCGGGATCTGCTCCGCCATGCCGTCGACCGGGGCCTGCCGGTGCTCGGGGTGTGCCTCGGTGCCCAGCAGCTCGCCGCGGCCCTCGGTGCCGAGATCACGACGGGTCCCGGGGAGGAGGTCGGGCCGGGTGAGGTCCACCTCACCGCCGACGGTCGACGGGACCCGGTGCTCGGTCCCGAATACACGGGACTGTCGGGTACGACCGTGCCGTGCGTGCACTGGCACCGCGACACCTTCACCCTTCCCGACGGCGCCGTGCACCTGGCCGCCACCCGGACCTTTCCCCACCAGGCGTTCCGGGTCGGGGCCCGGGCCTACGGCCTCCAGTTCCACGTCGAAGTCGACGCGGGCCTCGCCGGATCCTGGCGCCCGTTGCTGCCTGATGGCGTCGTGCTCGACACCGACGACGTGGCCCGCGTCGAAGTCGTGGGTCGACGGGTCCTGCGGCGGTTCGTGGACGTATCGACCGCCGCCCCGCAGGAGGTCGCGCCGTGAGCGACGCGTCGGGCGCCCGGCCCTCGGTCCGGGACCCGGAGGACGAGGACGAGGACGACAGCCCGGTGAAGCCGAGACTGCGCGGCGTCCTCCACCAGATCGCCTTCTTCGCGTCACTGGTGTCGGGGGCGTGGCTGGTGTGGGACGCGCCCACCACCTCCTCGAAGCTCATCTGCCTCGTCTACGCCTGCGCCATCTCCCTGCTGTTCGGCGTCAGCGCGCTGTTCCATCGCCACACCTGGGGTCCCGTCGGTCGCCGGCGGATGCGCCGGGCCGACCACTCGACGATCTTCATCGCCATCGCCGGCTCCTACACGGCGGTGGCGGGCATCGCCCTCACCGGGTGGGCCCGGACCGCGGTACTGCTGATCGTCTGGATCGGGGCCGCCGCGGGGATCACCCTCCGCCAGGTCTGGCTCGACGCCCCCAAGTGGGTGATCGCCCTGCCCTACGTGGTGGTGGGCTGGGCCGCCGTGGTCGTACTGCCGCAGCTCGAACGGGCGCTCGGGCCCGCCGGCTTCGTCCTCCTCCTGCTCGGGGGACTCGCCTACTCGACGGGGGCCGTGGTGTACGCCCTCAAGAAGCCCAACCCGGTGCCCGGCGTGTTCGGGTACCACGAGGTGTTCCACGCGTGCACGATCGTGGGCGCCGTGCTGCACTTCGTCGTGATCGCGGTCTACGTGCTGCCCCTGGCCGGCTGAGCGGTGGCTGCAGACGTCTGACCGCGGTGTCCGCCGGTGCCCGGTGCCTACGATCGGGCCATGGCCCTCACGGTGTACGGAGTCGTCGCGCTGACCTTCATGATGTCGATGTACGCCCTCGAGCGACGGGGGAACGGCTACGTGCTGGCCTTCGCCGTCGGGTGCGCGCTGTCCTCGGCCTACGGCTTCGCGTCGGGGGCCTGGCCGTTCGGGGTGGTGGAGGGAATCTGGACGGTCATCGCCGTCCGGCGCTGGTGGTCGGGCACCCACCCGGTGCCGGCCACCTGACCCCCCGACTGGCCCGTCCGAGGGCCGGCGTGGGACCCTGGGACCGATGACTCAGCACACGCGCCTGGTGGTCTGCGAGGGGGACGAGACCGGACAGGAGCTGCTGGACGAGGCGCTCCGGGTGCTCGACCCGTCCGTGGTGGGCGTCCCGCTCGACCTGGTGCGGTTCGACCTGTCCCTCGAGAACCGCCGCCGTACGAAGAACGCCGTGGTGTCCGAGGCGGCCGAGGCCATGGTGGAGGTGGGACTGGGACTCAAGGCGGCCACCATCACCCCACCGGAGACCGGTGACGTCGGCTCGCCCAACCGCATCCTGCGCGAGGGGGTCGGGGGCTCGGTGATCGTCCGGACGGGGCGACGGATCCCGGGCGTCGTCCCGCTGGCCCCGGTGGTCCACCCGATCGTGGT
>PMFY01000071.1 GCA_003157945.1 Acidimicrobiaceae bacterium
TCTCGTCGGTCATCCAGAACACCCCGACCGGACGGCTCTCGACCATGCACCCCGGGAAGGTCGGCTCGTCGATCAGGACCAGTGCGTCGAGCGGGTCCCCGTCCTCGGCCAGCGTGTCGGGCACGAACCCGTAGTCGGCGGGGTTGAAGGTCGCCGAGAACAGACGTCGATCGAGGCGGAAGACGTGGGCCTCGTGGTCGTACTCGTACTTGTTGCGGCTCCCCCGGGGGATCTCCACCATGACGTCGATCGTGCGATCCGTGTCCATGCGCCTGCCCTTTCGTCGGTGAAGCGGCGCACCCATTGTGGCGCATGACGACGGTGCCACCGACGGGCCGCCGCGGCGGCCTGCGCCCCCGGAGGTCCAGAGGTGCCTTGCTATCGTTGTGGTGTGAGCACCGACCCCCTGACTGGCACAGCGGCCGGGACGGAGGCGGGGCCGGAGTCGCAGTACTTCGCCCGACAGCTCTCCGACCTGGACTTCAACGACCGCCTCCTCGACCTGGTGGCNNTCTTCCAGGTCCAGGTGGCCGGCCTGCGCCGCCAGGTGGTGGCCGGCATCACCAGTCGGGCCCTCAACGGCAGCCCGCCCGAGCAGCTCCTGGCCGACGTCCGGGCCTCGCTCGAGCGGATGGTCCGTCGCCAGGAGACCCTCCTCCTCGGGACGCTGTCCCCGGCGCTGGCGGGCGCGGGGATCGAGTTGTGCCACTGGGAGGACCTCGGTGACGGCGACCGCAGCTATCTGCACGAACTGTTCGACCGGCTGATCCTCCCGGTGGTGACGCCGCTCACCGTCGACCCGAGCCACCCGTTCCCGTACATCTCGAACCTCTCGCTCAACATCGGTGTGGAGGTGCGCAGCCGGACGGACGACTCGTCCCGCTTCGCCCGGGTGAAGATCCCACCGAACGTCGACCGCCTGCTCCCCCTGCCCGGCGGCGAGCGCTTCGTCCCCCTCGAGCAGGTCATGATGGCGTTCCTCGATGAGCTGTTCCCCGGCATGGAGGTCGGCGAGGCCTGCGTCTTCCGGGTCACCCGCGACGCCGACCTGGCCCTCGACGACGATGCCGCCGACGACCTCCTCCTGGCTCTCCAGGAGGAGTTGCGCCGCCGCCGCTTCCTGCCGGTGGTCCGCCTCGAGATCGACTCGCGGACCTCGGAGGCCACCGTGGAGAGGCTGACCGAGGAGCTCGGCCTCGGCGCCGACGACGTCTACCGGTTCGCCGGCCCGCTCGGCCTCGGCTGCCTGTGGGCCATCTACGGCCTCGACCGCCCGGACCTCCATGACCGCCCATGGACCCCGCTGGTCCCGCCGGCCTTCACCTCGGTGGAGCGCGACGAGGGCGCCAGCATCTTCACGGTCCTCGACCGGCAGGACGTCCTCGTCCACCATCCCTACGACTCGTTCTCGGCTTCGGTGGAGGAGATGCTCAACGAGGCCGCCGAGGACCCGCACGTCCTCGCCATCAAGCAGTGCCTCTACCGGACCTCGGGCGACAGTGCCATCGTGGCCGCGCTGGTGCGGGCCGCGGAACGGGGCAAGCAGGTGGCCGTGCTGGTCGAGGTGACGGCCCGGTTCGACGAGGAGGCCAACATCGGCTGGGCCCGCGCCCTCGAGGAGGCCGGCGCCCACGTGATCTACGGCCTCATGGGGCTGAAGACCCATGCCAAGACGACCCTGGTGGTGCGCCAGGAGGGCGACGCCGTCCGCCTCTACTGCCACGTAGGTACGGGCAACTACAACCCCAAGACGGCGCGCATGTACGAGGACCTGGGGGTCCTGTCGTGCCGTCCCGAGCTGGGCGCCGACGTGACCCGGTTCTTCAACTACATCACCGGGTTCAGCCAGCCTCCGCACTACCAGGAGCTGGTGACGTCGCCGGGTGGCATCCGGGACCGCGTGGTGGAGCTCATCGACGAGGAGACCCGGGCGGGCCCCGACGGCCGCATCGCCATCAAGGTGAACGGCCTCGACGACGTGGCGGTCATCGACGCCCTCTACCGGGCCTCCCGGGCCGGGGTGCCGATCGAACTCATCATCCGTGGCATCTGCTGCCTGCGCCCCGGGGTCCCCGGACTGTCCGAGACGGTCCACGTGCGGTCCATCGTCGGGCGCTTCCTCGAGCACTCACGGATCCTCCGCTTCGGGGGAGCGGCCGGCCGGCCGGCGACGTACTACATCGGCTCGGCGGACCTCCGTCGACGGAACCTGGACCGGCGGGTCGAGGCCATGATCCCGGTGGAGGACCCCGACGCCGTGGGACGCCTGGAGGAGATCCTCGAATTCAACCTGGCCGACGACGTGCAGTCGTGGTCGCTGGCGTCCGACGGCACCTGGCACCGCATCCCCACCGTCCTGGGCATCGCCACCCAGGCCTCACTGGAGGAGGCGGCACTCAAGCGCGGCGACCTCCTCGACCACCCCCGGTCGACGCGGGCCTGAGGCCATGGTCGACGACGTCGCCACCGATGACGAGGAGCGGCGCCACCGCGAACTGCTCGGAGCGATCCGTGCCCGGTCACGCCGGATGGCCCTGGCCTACGCCGCCGCCGCCGTGCTGCTCATTCCGTGGACCGTGTACCTGGCGGTGACGCTCCCGAGGCGCGACATCGACACCCACTACCGGGGGGCCTGGGTCGGCTTCGACATCCTGCTCGTGATGGCCATCCTGTTGACGGCCTACTACGCCTACCGGATGGACGACCGTGTCCAGCTGCCGGCCACGGCCACGGCCACCCTGCTCATCGTCGACGCCTGGTTCGACGTGATGACGGCGGGGCGACGGACCAACATCTACGAGGCGGTGCTCATGGCGATCTGCATCGAGATCCCGGCCGCGCTCTTCTCGCTGTACCTGGCCCGGCGGGTCAACCGCAACGCCTGGGTGATCGCCGCGCACCAGCACGACTTCGATCGACGCGACCCAGGCGGCTGAGCCGGAGGCGCCCGCGGTCAGTCGATGACGGCGGCGATGCGGGCCATGACGCCGTCATCCAGGCGGGGCACGACGTCGAGGGCGGCCAGGTTCTCGTGGACCTGCTCGACCCGGCTGGCCCCGGTGATCACGGTCGAGACGTGGGGGTTCTTGACGCACCAGGCGATGGCCATCTGGGCGAGCGTGCAGTCGAGCTCCTCGGCGATCGACCGCAGTCCGGCCACCTTCTGGTTGCGGTCCGGGTCGGTCAGCAGGTTGCGCAGCCACTCGTAGCCGGGCAGCGTGGCCCGGGAGCCGTCGGGCACCCCGTCGAGGTACTTGCCCGTGAGCAGGCCCGAGCTGAGCGGGCTCCACGTCGTGAGGCCGAGGCCGATGCTGTCGTAGAGGGGGGCGTACTCCTTCTCGACACGGTCGCGCCACAGCAGGTTGTACTGGGGCTGCTCCACCACGGGCTTGTGGAGGTGGTGGCGGTCCGCCACGTCCCACGCCTCGCGGAGGGCCTCGGCGGACCACTCCGACGTCCCCCAGTAGAGGGCCTTGCCCGACGAGATCATGTCGGACATCGCCCACACGGTCTCCTCGACCGGGGTCTCGGGGTCGGGCCGGTGGCAGTAGACGATGTCCACGAAGTCGAGGCCGAGGCGCTCGAGTGAGCCGTCGATGGCCTGCGACAGGTACTTGCGGTTGAGGGTGTTCCGCATGTTGACGTCGGAGTGGAGGCCCCAGAACAGCTTGGTGGAGAGGACGTAACTGCGGCGCGGCCACCCGAGGGCCCGGATCGCCTCGCCCATGATCTGCTCGGACTCGCCGCCGGCGTAGGCCTCGGCATTGTCGAAGAAGTTGACCCCGGC
>PMFY01000211.1 GCA_003157945.1 Acidimicrobiaceae bacterium
TGTTCATGAAGATGTCCGGGGCACCCTGGAGCGCCGCGTAGTCCCGGTCGTGGTGGACCGGCATGAAGTCGCGCGTGGCGATGGCCCCGGCGGCGATGAGGGTCGCCGTGACCGGCACGTCGAGGGCGGGCAGCTCGTCGCCCACGGTCAGGTCGGCGAACCGGGCGGGGCTCACGCCCCGGCCGCCGAGGGATCGAACTTCAGGATCCGGAACGTCTGGCGCCCGACCACCTCGTCCGGTTCCACCGTGTAGGTGGTGACCCAGGTGACGAAGCGGCCGCGGCCCATCCGNNGAGATCGACTCGAACACCGTGGTGGACGACACCACCTCGCCGAGGCGCAGGTAGCGCACGATCTCGAACTCCGTGTTGGTGGCGAGGGTGGCGACGTAGCCGGCCCGGTCGAGGACGGCGAGGGCCGTCTCCTCCTCCGTCTCCACCGGCGATCCGCCGCGCTCGGCGATGCCGGCCAGCGTGGGGGTCGGCATCGTCCACGTCTGGAGCATGAGGGGCGGGGCCACGATCTGCCCGAAGCGTGACCGGGCGGCGGCGTCCGGGTCGACGTACACCGGGTTGTGGTCGGCGAAGGCGGCGGCCCAGTGTCGGATCATCGGCTGGTTGACCGGATCGGGCGCCACCGACGGTCCACCCCTCCCCACCGGCATGCCGATGAGCGCCTGCAGCTGCTCGTCGAGCGTCTGGTCGCCCACGTCGTGCTCCCCCTTCCGTCCGACGGCCGGGGTGCCGTCGTCGGCGAGGACGCTGCCATAGGCCCCGACGGCTGTCCAGTGCGGCGCGCGGGCGCGCCGGGGGCCGGAAACGCGACCGACCCGGGTGGATCAGCCGCGCCGCCCGGGGATCAGGCCCCGGCCTTCTTGAGCTGGGAGCGGAGCACGAAGCCGCCCACCAGCTCCAGGATCCCCATGATGATGAACCAGATGCCGAGCAGCGTGGCCAGGGCGTTGACCGAGGAGGACGGGACGGAGACCACCACGATGCCGGCGATGAGGCTGACGAGGCCGAAGCCGATCGCCCACCCGCGCACACCCCGGGCTCCGCCCATGATGCCGCCCATCAGGGCGACGATGCCCTGGACGATCCACACGACGCCGATGAGCAGGCCGATGGCCGCCTTGGTGAGGTCGAGGTGCCGGATCATGACCACACCGATGACGACCTCGAGGAGGCCGGCGATGGCCACCCACGCGCGGTGCTGCTCGTCGTGGTCGAGGGCGCGGATGAAGTGGAAGATCCCGCCGAGGATCAGGAGGGCGCCGATGAAGACGCAGACCACGCTCAGCGAGGTGGACGGGTGGAAGGCCAGCGCCAGGCCGAGCCCGAGGGTGATGACGCCCACGATCAGCTCGACCTGCCAGACCACCTTGCTCGGTACCCCGCCCTGCACCACCACGACTTCAGGTTCTGTCGGCATCCTGGTTCCTTTCGTTGCTGAAAACCAGCCGGGACCACGGTACCGGCGCCTCCGTGGCGTCGGGTGGATGCGGGGCCGTATCCGCCCTAGCGGCCGGCCGGACGGCGGAGCCGCCGGTACCAGGGCCGACCGTCGCCCGACGTCCGCAGCAGGGTGTAGGTGATCATGTAGACGGCCGCCAGGAGGACGGCCAGCGCGCACCACCAGAACAGCATCTCGGACTCCCCGTCGTCGGCGGACCTCCTGACCAGTATCCCACCTCGTCGCCTGCGCCGGGCGCGTGCACGCGTCTGGCGTCCGGGTGTGCCACGATCACCGGAACGGATGACGGGCCGTCGGGCCCGTCCGAGGAGGTACCGACCATGGAGACCCAGGCAGCTGTCCTGTGGGGGCAGAACGAGGACTGGAAGATCGAGACGATCGAGCTGGACCCGCCGAAGGCCGGCGAGGTGCTGGTGAAGCTGGCCGCGTCGGGCATGTGCCACAGCGACGAGCACTTCCGTACCGGCGACCTCGGGGGCATCTACCCGATCATCGGCGGCCACGAGGGCGCCGGCGTCGTCGAGGAGGTCGGCCCCGGTGTCACCGACCTGGCCCCGGGCGACCACGTCGTCTTCGGCTTCATCCCGGCGTGCGGCAAGTGCCCGTCGTGCGCCCGTGGTCACTCCAACCTCTGCGACGTCGGGGCGACCCTCATGATGGGTACCCAGTACGACGGCACGCACCGCCACCACTCGATGAGCGGGATCGACCTCACGACCGCCGTGTGCCTCGGCACCTTCGCCCACCACACCGTGGTGAACCAGGCGTCGTGCGTCAAGATCCTCCCCCACTACCCGCTCGACAAGGCGTGCCTGATCGGTTGTGGTGTCACCACCGGCTGGGGATCGGCCGTCTACACCGCCGAGGTCAAGCCGGGCGACGACGTGGTCGTCATCGGGATCGGCGGCCTCGGCATCTCGGCGATCCAGGGGGCCAAGCTCGCCGGGGCCGAGCGGATCTTCGCGGTGGACCCGGTGGCCTTCAAGCGGGACGAGGCGCTCAAGTTCGGTGCCACCCACGTGGCGGCCAGCATCGAGGAGGCGACGCCCCTCGTCAACGAGGTGACCTGGGGCAAGAACGCCGACAAGGTGATCATGACCATGGGCGTGGGTGACGGCAGCCTGATCGAGAGCGTCATGCAGCTGACGGCCAAGCGCGGACGGGTGGTGGTGACCAACATCCACCCGATGGCCGAGACCACCGTCAACCTGTCGCTGACCTGGCTGACCCTCTTCGAGAAGCAGCTGGTGGGCACCGTCTTCGGTTCCGCCAACATCCGCTACGACANNGGCGTCATGATCTACGACTGACCGGACGGCCCGGGTCGCGATCCCGTCCGGCCCGGGCACGGAGGCTCCCATGCACGCACACCAGGACCTGGGTCCGGACGGCGTCGTACCGGACCCGGGCCGGGTCGCCGACCGCCTGGCCATCGAGGACCTGGCCACGTCCTACGCCTACGCCGTCGACGACCGCGACTGGGTGCGGTGGGAGGCGCTGTTCACCCCGGACGGGCTGGTCGACTACACCCGGGCCGGAGGCATCGTNNCCTTCTGCCTCCACACCACCTCCACCCACCAGGTCCGGTTCACCGGCCCGGACGCGGCGGTCGGCCGGGTCCACGTCTTCAACCGCAACGGCGTCGAGTGGGAGGGCCGGCCCGAGCTGTTCGACGTCGGTGCCGTCTACGACGACGCCTACGTGCGCTCGGGCGACGGGTGGCGGATCGCCCGCCGGGTCGAGCACACCGTCTACGTGGCCGGGGGCGGGTTC
>PMFY01000151.1 GCA_003157945.1 Acidimicrobiaceae bacterium
GGGGCGCGGCGCGCCTATCGGAACTCGGCGTGGACATATTGGCTCTCAGTATTTGCGGATCTGCCCGTCGCGGCCGTATTACTCGCTAGCGCCCTACGCCGCCGTCATACCTGGCGCGGCCGGCCGCTCGTCATGACAGAACGGATTACGTGAATCGAATNNCGGCCTGCTCGTCGCCATCCCGCATCCGGAACCTTGGACCCGACATCCGGCCGATCTCGCGTTTTTTACCTTCGCCCTGAACAAGACGGGCGGCTTGGGAATGATCCTGGGCGCGCTGGCGATGCTCGCCTTCGGCTTCGCCCGGCTGGGCGCGCGGCGGACGCTCATCTTCTTCTGCGCCGCGTGCGTCATCTCGGCGGCCGCCGAACTCACCGGAACCGAGACCGGCTGGCCCTTCGGCGGCTACGAGTACACCAATTTTCTGGGCTATAAATTGCTGGGCCGCGTGCCGTTCGCGATCCCGCTCTCGTGGTTCTACATGGGCTTCGCGTCGCTGCTGCTGGCCGACGCGATCGCCCTCGCGCGCGGCTGGACGAACCGCACGCTGTGGTCGATCGTCCTCGGCGCCTATTTGCTGACCGCCTGGGACCTGGTGCTCGACCCTTCGATGGCGGCCCCGCAATTGCAATACATTCACTTCTGGGTCTGGCACGAACGCGGTCCGTACTTCGGCATGCCGCTGCGCAATCTCGCCGGCTGGCTGGGCACCGGCCTCCTGTTCATCGCAGTCGGACGGCTCGCATGGCGAGACCGCCGTTTACCGGCGATTGGTGCCGCACTGCCGTTTGCCGTGTACGCCGTCAACATCGTCTGGTCGATGATTCTGAGCGTCTCGGCCGGGATGTGGCCGACGGCGATCGCCGCGGTCGTCTTCAGTCTCGCGCCGGCCGCGCTGGCGGTCATGCCGGAAGACCCGGCGCGCGACCGGCGGTCTCTCGCCGAAGCGTGAATCGCTATCCGCCGCTGGGCCAACTGGGCCCGCGGGCGATCGCGGAGTGGGGATTGCGCACCCAAACGGAGCGCGTGATCTTGGAAGGCCGCGAGCATGTCCCGGCGCGCGGACCGGTGCTGCTCGTCGCGCGGCACTTCCATCACTTGCTCGACGGCGCGGTGCTCGTTACGCGCGTGAAGCGTCCGATCCACATCGTCGTCGGGCTCGATTGGGCGGCGACGGCCGCGGCCCGCCGCTGGATGGAACGCATGTGCCGAGCGGCCGAGTATCCCGTGGTGCTGCGGCCGCCCACGCTCGAACGCAGCGGAACTTACCGCCGCGAGGAACTTCTGCGCTACACGCGCGCGGCATTGCGCGAGACGACGCGGCTGCTGCGCGCCGGCCGCGTGATCCTCGTCTTTCCCGAAGGCTATCCCAACGTCGATCCGACCGGATCGCGCAAGCCCGGCGCGGACGACTGGCTGCCGTTCGAGGCGGGGTTTCTCAAAATGATCGACATTGCCGAGCGCGACCACGCGACACGCGTCACGCTGGTGCCCGTGGGCTTCAGCTACGAGCGCGGGCGGCGCTGGTCGATCCGCGCGCGCATCGGACCGCCACTGAGCCGCGACGACCGCGGGATCGGCGCGATCGAGAGCGCGGTACGCCGGCTCTCGCTACCCGATACGGGGGCCGGCGACCGCGCTGCGACCGCGCCGGCCGAAGGTTCACCGCTGCGAGAACGGGTACGTTCGCCGTATCATGCATGACTTCGGACTGCTCGTGTCGCGCCTGGCGCTGGGCGGCGGAATCGCCGCGCATGGTGCGCAAAAAGCTTTCGGCGCCTTCGACGGACCGGGGCCGCAGGCCGCGGCCCAGTTTCTTCACGGCCTCGGGTTCAAACCCGGCGAACGGTACGCGACGGCCGCTGCGTGGACCGAGTTGGCCGCCGGAACGATGATCGCGCTGGGCTTGGGCGGCCCGCTCGGACCGGCTGGGCTGATCTCGACGATGGTGGTGGCGCAAACGAGCGTTCACGCCAAGAACGGCTTCTTCGCCCAAAAGAACGGCGTCGAATTGGGCGTCGTGTACTCGGCCGGCGCGCTGGCGCTGGCGTCGAGCGGCTTCGGCCGCTTTTCACTCGACGAAGCGCTGGGATGGGAAACGTTACGCGAAGGATGGCTCACGACGCTGGCGGTTGCCGGCGGCATTGCCGCGGGACTGCTCGTGCTCGCGCAGCGCGATGCAGCGGGATCCGCCCAGGCGCCGGCGGCCGCGCCTGCGGAAACCGCGCCCGCGGAAACCGCGCCCGGCGCGGAAGACGCCGCGGCAGCCGGGCAATTCATCGCTGCGGCAAGCGAAGACCGCACGGTTCCTGCTGACTCGCCGGCGGCGGCCGGCGGCAACACCGCGCCGTAAGTTTAGGTGGCCGAAAAAATGGCCCGTCTCCGGAGAGACGGGCCGTTTTTCTATGCTCGGTTAGCGCTTAGCGATACGATTGGCGCGATGCGAAGCAGTCGCGGCAGTAAACGGGCTTGTCGCCGCGCGGTTGGAACGGCACTTGGGCCACGCCGCCGCACTGGCTGCAAGTCGCGCGGAACATTTCGCGCTGGCCGCCGCCACCGCCGCCGAAGCCGCCGGTGCCGCCCCCGAACCCACCGCCGGTGCCGCCGCCGAATCCGCCACCGGTGCCGCCCCCGAAGCCACCACCGGTGCCGCCCCCGAAGCCGCCGAAGCCACCGGTGCGGCCGCCGGTCCGAGAGGTGCCGAGCGGACCCCGGAAGGAGACACTGGTCACGAAGATCTTCTGGCCGGCGGCCACGCCGCTCACGATCTGCGTGTCGGTGCCCGAGGCGATGCCGATGGTGACCGGCTGGGTGACCTTGGCGCCGGCTTCGTCGAGCGTCACCGCGGTGGTCCCCCCGGTGTAGGAGATCGCCCCGGACGGGACCACGACGACGTCCTGCAGCTCCTTCACGATGATCGACACGTTGGCGCTCGTCCCGCCGAAGAGGCCCGTCGGGCTCCCGGTCACGTTGACGACCACCGGGAACGACGACACCCCGGACGTCGTCGTCGCCACCACGCCGATGGATCCGACGGTGCCGTACACCGGTGTCGTCGCCCCGGACGGGGTGATGGTGGCCTGGTCGCCGACCTGGATCTGCGACACGCTGCTGCTCGACACGGTGGAGTTCACGACGTAGGAGCCCGTCGAGACCACGACCACCTGGCCACTCGAGGACGAGCTGGCCGAGGACGAGGCGGCGGACGCCGAGGACCCGGTCGCCGCCGATCCGGAGAACCCGGACGACCCGGTACCGGTCGCGCCGGACCCGGTGGACGTGCTCCCGGTGCCCGAGGCCGCACCGGAGCTCGAGGCGGACGCCGACGCGGACACCTGCTGGCCGACCGTGAGGTCCACCGAGGCGACCGTTCCGGCCGTCGTCGAGACGAGCGTGGCGTCGGTGACCGCCGCCTGCGCCGCGGTCACCTGGTTCTGGGCGGAGGCGATGTTGGCGTCGTCCAGGGCGATCTGGGTCGTCGTGGCCCCGTCGGCCACGTCCGTCG
The DNA here is from genome assembly GCA_003157945.1 of Acidimicrobiaceae bacterium. The sequence continues at coordinate 3,506 of PMFY01000151.1, forward strand.
CCAGCTGGGCCTGGTCGTTGGCCAGCGTGGCCTGCGCCTGGGCCAGGGTGGCGTTCAGGGTGGTCGGGTCGACGGTGGCCAGGACCTGGCCGACGGTCACCACCTGGTTGGGCGCGACGTCGACGGCGGTCACCCGGCCGGACACCGCGAAGTCGAGGTCGGCCGTGGTGGTCGGCTCGATCGTGCCGGTGGCCGCCACCGTCTGCTGGATGGTCCCGGTCGTGACCGTCTGGACGGTCGTTGTCGTCACGATGCCGGCGGCTCCGCTCGACGTCCCCCGCGTGGCCAGCCACGTGCCCACTCCCGCCCCCGCCAGCACCAGGACGACGGCGCCGACGATCCACCATTTGTGGCGACGACCGCCGGTCCGTCCACTTCTGGCCACTGCGACCCCGTTCCTGTTCGAGTGACCTTCGCCACGCCGTCCCAGCTGGCCCATGGCCATCTACCTGGGAGTTCTCAGGAAGAGACCATCATGTGGACATAAGATTCAGGTAAATCCACACTGGGGAACCCGTAAGAATGGGCGTTTCTCCGCCCCGGCACGCACCCGGGATCGCCATGACGGGTCCCTGCCTAGGGTGGGGACGGGTCCACCCCTCGATCCCCGGAGGTCACATGGAGTACGTCAACCTCGGTCGCACCGGCTTGCGCGTCTCGCGGGTCTGCCTCGGCATGATGAGCTTCGGCAACGACTCGGACCGCCCCTGGGTCCTCGACGAGGACGCCGCCGAGCCGATCGTGCGCGCCGCGGTCGAGGGCGGCATCACGTTCTTCGACACCGCCGACGTCTACTCGGGTGGCGCGTCGGAGGTGGCCACCGGTCGCCTGCTCCCCAGGTTCCTCACCCGTGACGAGCTCGTCGTGGCCACCAAGGTCCGGATGCCGGTGTCCCCGGGCGAGAACGGTGGCGGGCTCTCCCGCAAGCACATCCTGTCCGGCATCGACGCCTCCCTCACCCGCCTGGGCATGGAGTACGTCGACCTCTACCAGATCCACCGATGGGACGACCGCACACCCATCGAGGAGACCATGGAGGCTCTGCACGACGTCGTGCGGGCCGGCAAGGCCCGCTACATCGGCGCCTCGAGCATGCACGCCTGGCAGTTCGCCAAGGCCCAGCACGTGGCCGACACGCACGGGTGGACCCGGTTCGTCTCGATGCAGAACCACTACAACCTGATCTACCGGGAGGAGGAGCGGGAGATGATCCCCCAGTGCATCGACCAGGGGGTCGGCGTCATCCCGTGGAGCCCCCTGGCCCGCGGCGTGCTGGCCGGCAACCGGACCCGCGGTGGCGAGCGGCGCACCACCCGGTCGACCACCGACGACTTCACCAACTACCTCTACGACCAGCCCACCGACTTCGACGTCGTGGAGCGGGTGGCCGAGGTGGCGGCGGCGCGGGACGTCCCGGCAGCCCAGGTGGCGCTGGCCTGGCTCCTCCACAAGACGGGGGTGACGGCACCGATCGTGGGTGCGACCAGGCTCGGGCACCTCGAGGACGCCCTCGCCGCGGCGTCGCTGGCTCTCACGGCGGACGAGATCGCCCGACTCGAGGAGCCGTACGTGCCCCACCCGGTCCTCGGCCACTTCTAGGAGTCCGCCGTTCCGTGCCCCCGCATGCGGACCGGGCCATGCGGCTCAGATCCCGGGCTCGTCTCCCGGTGCGACCGGCGTCCGCTGGAACACGTAGTAGCCGGCCAGCACGGCGGCCGACACCAGAGTGGCCAACGGGCTGATCAGCGACAGCAGCAGCACGACCAGGTACGCCACCGATCCCAGTCCGAAGCGGAGGACGGCGGCCCGGCGCTCCGCGGGCGGCGGGGCTGACACCAGGAGGTCCGAACGGAGCGCATGGACGAAGATCACCGTGAACGAGAGGGACATCCCCTCCATCACCCCGGCATACAGGATGCCGGCCGTGGTGCCTGACGTCCCGGTGACCCGCAGGTAGTCGGCCAGAGTGGAGGTGGCGAAGGGGATCGCCACCACGAAGGAGAGCAGGAGCAGGTTGAGGAAGAGCAACGGCCGGTCGACGCGGCGCATCAGGTCGAACAGCGAGTGGTGGTTCACCCAGATGATCCCGATGGTGAAGAAGCTCACGCCATAGGCGGCGAAGACCGGCCAATGATCGGCCAGCTGGCGCGGCAGCGGACCGTGCCCGGGTCCGCCCACGACCAGGTTGAGGGCGAGCAACGTGATCGCCACTGCGAACACCCCGTCGCTGAACGCCTCCATCCGGCCGCGCTCCATCATGGGGCGAGTGTACGGTTCGAAGGAGCGCCCGGCACCGGTGCCGGGCCATGCCCACGGAGGACGACATGAGCGACCGCGGTCCGGCCCGCCCCACCGGTGTCGACTTCCACTTCGACATCATGTGCCCCTACGCCTACCAGACCTCACTCTGGATCCGGAACGTCCGCGAGGAGACCGGCCTCGACATCCGGTGGAGGTTCTTCAGCCTGGAGGAGATCAACCGCCAGGAGGGCAAGAAGCACCCCTGGGAGCGGGAGTGGTCCTACGGATGGTCGATGATGCGCGTCGGCGCGCTGCTCCGTCGCCAGGACATGTCGCTCCTCGACCGCTGGTACGCCACGGCGGGACGGGCACTCCACGAGGAAGGGCGCAAGCCGCACCGCGCCGACGTGGCCGAGGTACTCCTCGTCGAGATGGGCCTCGACCCCGGACTGGTGGCCCAGGCGATCGGTGACCCCACCACGGGTGACGAGGTGAAGGCCGAGCACGACCGGGTCGTGACACGCGGCGCGTTCGGCGTGCCGACCCTGGTCTTCGACGACGACCAGATGCTCTTCGGCCCCGTCCTGGTCGACCCACCGGAGGGCGCCGCGGCCGTGCGGCTGTGGGACCTCACCACCGGGTGGCTGGAGTTCCCCCGGGTCTACGAGGTGCAGCGGCCCAAGTCCGCCGCGGACATCGACGCCATCGCCACCGCCTTCTCCCCCTACCTCGAGGCACGGGACTGGTTCTCCGTGCAGAACCCCACACCGTGAACGGAGCATCATGGGGCCGTCGGGGGACCGGCCGGTGCTGATCGTCGTCGAGCCGCTCGAGGCGGGCGACCACAGCCACCCGGGGCACCCCGAGCGGCCGGCCCGGGTCGGTGCGGCCATGCGCGGCGTCGAGGACCTCGACCTCGGCTCCGACCTCGTGGTCGTGGAGGCCACCCCCGCACCGGCCGATCGCCTCGTGCGCGTCCACACGCCGGCCCATCTCCAGCGCCTCCAACAATTCAGCGCCGCCGGTGGCGGCGCCCTCGACGCCGACACCTACGCCGGACCGTCGTCGTGGGAGGACGCCAGGATGGCCGCCGGTGCCGGGCTCGTGGCCATCGAGGCCGCCACCGCCTACCGGGCGCCGGTGTTCGTCCCGGCCCGCCCACCCGGCCACCATGCCCCGGCCGACCGGGCCATGGGCTTCTGCCTGCTCAACAACGTCGCCGTGGCGGCCCGGGCGCTGGTCGACGCCGGGCAGCGCGTCCTGATCGTCGACTGGGACGTCCACCACGGCAACGGCACCCAGGACCTCTTCTGGGACGACCCGCACGTGCTCTACGTGTCCACCCACCAGTGGCCCTGCTACCCGGGCACGGGCAGCGCCGCCGAAGTCGGCGGGTCGGCGGCCCGGGGCACCACGGTCAACGTCCCCGTCCCCCCGGGCGCCACGGGCGACGTGCTCCGCGAGGCGTTCGACCGGATCGTCTCCCCCGTGGTCGAGTCCTTCCGGCCGACGTGGGTGCTGGTGTCGGCCGGGTTCGACGCCCACCGCGACGACCCGCTGGCGGAACTGGCGCTGTCGGCCGGCGACTTCGCCGAGCTGGCCGCAGTGGTGTCCGGGTACGCACCCGAGCCGGGCCGCCTGATCATCTTCCTGGAGGGCGGCTACGACGAGGAGGCCCTCCGATCGTCGGTGGCCGCCGCGCTCGGTCGACTGGTCGGGGCGCCCGGACCGGGCGCGCACGAGGGCCCCACCTCGGGTGGACCCGGGATGGACCAGCTCCGGGCCGCCGCCGCCAGGCGCCGGGCCGCGCTCGACGGGTAGGTCCCCGGACCGGGCTCCTGTCCCACCTCCACCCACTACCGCTCCCACCGATCCGTCACTGACCCGAGGAGGCACCATGTGCCCGTCCGGACATGTCCCACTCACCCCGGAGCGGTACGCTCGCAGCCGCGTCTCGCGCTCCGCGGGCAGCGACGTCTGGAGGGACACCGTGCACGACACCCAGGACCATCCGACCGATGCGGTCGTCGTCGGCTACGACGGCTCCGACGCCGCGGACGGAGCGGTCGACTGGGCGGCGGTGCAGGCCGTCCGCGTCGGGGGGCGCCTCGACATCGTCACGGCGTGGGAGTACCCCACCAGCTGGGGCAACGTGATCCCGCTGCCCAGTGACTTCGATCCGGCGGCCGACGCCAAGGCCATGCTCGACCCGGTGGTCGAGCGGCTCCGGGCCACCCACCCGGGGCTGGCCGTGCACGCCCACATCGTCGAGGGACACCCGTCGGAGGTCCTCGTCGAGTCCTCCCGCCATGCCGCACTCCTGGTGGTCGCCAGCCGGGGCCACGGCAGCTTCTCGGGCATGGTGCTCGGTTCGGTCAGCCAGCACTGCGTGACCCACGCCGCCTGCCCCGTGGTCGTCTTTCGGAAGCCGGACCCGGCTGGGTGACCAGCGAACTGCTCGCAGCCATCATCGACGGCATGCCCGCCGACTTCGCGGGGTCCGGGGCCGACGCGAGGGCCACCCGGACGATGATGGCGCCGCTCCACGGGCATCCCCTGCGCCCGGACACAGACGTGCGGATCATCACCGCCGGTGGCGTGCGTTGCGGTTGGCTGTCGACTCCGTGGACCAGCCGCGAGCGCGGCGCTGCCGTGTTCTTCCACGGTGGGGCGTTCGTGTCGTGCGATCTCGCGGCCTACCTCTTCTATGCCGAGTTCGTCGCCACCCACCTCCGGATCCCCGTGGTGACGATCGACTACCGCCTCGCTCCCGAGCACCGGTTCCCGGCGGCGTTCGACGACTGCACCACCGCGCTCGTCGGCCTGATCGACGGCGGGCTGGTCCCGGAGCGTGCCGTCTTCGTTGGTGACTCGTGTGGCGGCGGGCTGGCACTCGCCACCGCCCGATGGGCCAGGGACACCATCGCCGCCGGTCCGGCGGGAATCGCCTCCCTGTCCGGTTGGGTCGACCTCGACACCCTCGGCTACGGGCCCGGTGGACCAGCGGGGCCCGATCCCTTCATTTCCGAGGGATTCCTCCGGAATCGTGCCCGGGACTACCTCGGTCCCGACGGTGATCCATTGGATCCCCGAGCCTCTCCGGCCCGGGGGGACCTGTCGCAACTACCCCCGCTGCTACTGCAGGTCGGTGAGGTCGACGTGACCCGACTCGACGCCGAGCGCCTGGCGAAGGCGGCACGGCTCGCCGGCAGCGATGTCCGGGTCGACATCGTGCGGGGAGGCATCCACGGCGTCCAGGGGCTGGTCAATTTGGAGGTGCCGGAGGCCATGGCCGCGTGGACCTCGGTGTCCGGGTTCACCGACGCCGTACTCGGCGCCTGATCGGAGCAGTCGGGCCCCGGTGACGGGCCCCCGGTCATGGACGCGCCCACTACCAGGTGTCGATGCAGTTGCGCTTCTTGCCCGTTCGGGCGGGGGGCGGGGGCGAGGCCCGCAGCGCCTCCACGATCCTCCGGCGCGACTCGGCCGGGTCGATGACGTCG
>PMFY01000013.1 GCA_003157945.1 Acidimicrobiaceae bacterium
ACTCAGGCGGGTACCTCTTCTGGGATCCCTGGTTCGCTGGCATGGCACCATCCATTCCAAGCGGAAAGGTCTCCACGCGGACCAGGGCGGTTCAAGTAGCTCCAGGAGCACGACCGCATGTGCCCATCGACCGAAACGCACCGTTGGACGAGTTTGAGCGCATTGCTCCTCAATTCCCAGTCTTCAAGATCTCCCGTCGGCCATAGCCGGCGGATTCGCTAGGTGGAGTGACCACCGACCCGGTGTTCGGGAAACGCCCTGTGGGCTTGCAAAGCCGGCAGGAATACCGCCCTGTGATGCGCGATGACGTGGCTGACCGGCTTACGTCAAAATAGAGGGCGCCGGCTCTGAGCAGTCTCGCCGGACTACCAGACGGGAGACATGATGGACGTCATCAACTTGGGTGCCGCAGACGGGCTGTCGCCGGTGAGCTGGACAACCGTCGTCGAGAAGCTCGATGCTGGCTCGTCGCCGGCACCCGATGCACACAACGCTCGCACGACGTGGCTCTCGACGGTGAACGGGGACGGAAGCCCGCACGTTACTGCCGTAGGCGCGCTCTGGCTGGACGGGAGCTTCTGGTTCCAGACTGGATCGGGTACCCGGAAGAGCCGCAACGTCGCCCGCGACCGGCGCTGCTCGATCGCAGTGTCGATTCTCGATGCAGACGTCGTCGCCGAAGGCGAGGCAGTGCGGGAAACCGACCCAGCCACACTGACGCGCCTCGCCAAAGCCTGGGCGTACCAGGGGTGGCCCGCCGAACTGGATGAGACCGGGTCCGGCATTACTGCCCCGTTCAACGCTCCGTCACAGGGACCACCACCGTGGAATGTATTCCGCATCAATGCACATTCGGTGACCGTGGTACTGGCCACCGAGCCGGGCGGACTGACTCGGTTCAGGTTCTGACCTCGGCAATAGTGGCCCACTCCCGGCGACGCTCCTATCAATGTCAAGCCCTTTCGAGGGGCTCCGGGGTGAAGACAGCGGACAAAACAGTGATGAGCCAATCGCGGAACGAGGGCATGCTCTTATGAAGTCACGCGTCTTGTTGGAAGTGGTCCCGGATCGTGGGTCGGCGCGTCGCCGGTAAGTCAGCCCCGGGGGGCGACAGTTAGGGGGTGAGCCAGACCCACGATCCGGGGATTCAGCCGCGAGGCANNTCGAAGTACATCCGTGTCTCGGGATCGTGCGCGATGCGCACCATGGCGATGCGCCAGAGCGCGCTGTTGGCCTGGCGGTCACCACCACTGTGCCGGCGCAGGTGACCGGCGTTCTTCCCCGAGTCGGCCGGAACCGGGGACACCCCGCAGAGGTGCGCCCACGCCGCTTCGGAGTGGAGCCGCTCCGGGTTGTCGCCGGCCGCCACCAATAGCGACGCGGCCGTGTCGGGCCCGACACCGAACCGGGCCATGAGCTCGGGTGCGGTGGCGAGCAGCAATGCCTCGATCTGTTCGTTGAGCTCCTCGAGCTCGGCCTCGAGGGCCTGGACCCGGTGGGCCAGGGAACACAGCGATGCCTTGGTGGCCGCCGTCACTGGATCCGTGGCCCGAGTGGCCCGCAGCTTGGCCGATTCGGCCACGAGGGCGGTGACCGTTAAGCCCTTCAGGCGGGAATGGAGCTGGTCAGGGGCGGTAATGACCAGGTGGCGCATCTGGACGATGGCCTTCACCCGGGCCTGGCGGGCCGAGCGCTTGGCCACCACCAGCACCCGGATGGCTTCGACGGGACCGTCCTTGGTCTTGCCGGTCCCGAGCGCCCGGCCACTGATGACCGCACGTGCCGCTTCGACGGCATCGAGGGGATCGGACTTGCCGTGGTTGCGTCGGGCCTGCCGGTTGGGCCGGTTGACCTCGATCACCTCGACACCACGCCGGCGCAGGAACCGGGCCAGACCGACACCATAGGAACCGGTGCCTTCGACGCCGATCTTGTCGACCTGGCCGAAGGTCTCGAGCCAGGACAGCAGCGCCTTGTAGCCGGCGGCATCGGCGTCGAAGGACTCGGTGCTGATGAGTCGACCCAGCGGATCGAGCGCCGCAGCTACGTGGGTGTCGAGGTGGGTGTCGACACCACCCGTGATGCCGACGGGAGCTTCTACGATGGTCATGGCCATCCCTTCCTTCCTTAAGCGGTTGAGGGGTGGCACGGCCGTCTCGGATCGGAGCGACGGGCGGTCAGGATTGCGCCAACAATCCTGACCAATCACCCACCTCGGAGACGGGGCGTGCCGTTGTCAATGTGCTGACTGGAAGGGCCCGGTCGACGACGCCCGAGGACGCCTCATGACAAGAAGTCAGACCGAACTCCCCAGTGCTCCCGAAGCTATTGAGGACCAGCCGCTCGGCGGTGGACCCTTAAGGACAGTGTCACTGTTCGGGGACACTCTGCGGGTCATGGCCTTCGAGGTGCCCGGTGTATCGCCGTCACATCCTCAGATTCACCCGAAGACGGGTCGCCGAATCCNNCGCTTGAGGCGAGATAGCCGACTGCAAATCCGACGGCCACAGCTACTGCGATAGCGACCAATACCGCCCGTGCAGTCCTGCGAGCCTTCTGGATGCGCATCGACGGTTTGCTGTACGAATCGGGCAGTGGTCCCGAGAAGCTCCGCTCGGACCCGTGCTTCGGCTGCAATCGCAAGTGCACGATACCGTCGCTGTCGAGGGTGTACGTAGCTTGTCCAGAGGCGTAAACCCTCCCTGTGGGCGTGGGCTTAGCCGGATTCCATGTTCCTCCGGAATTACGGACTCCCACTCGGACAGTGCCCTTGTTCTTGAGCCGAGGAACGATCCACCATGGCCAGTTCTTTTGCACCCG
>PMFY01000081.1 GCA_003157945.1 Acidimicrobiaceae bacterium
GGGAGGACGTCGAGGACCCGGCGGGCGGCGAGGACGAGGTCTACGTGGCCTGCGCCCGCGAGGTGGCGGGGCTCAGCGCCGAGCTGGCACCCCGGCTGCGCTGAGCCGGGGCGGTCGCCGTCAGGGACGCGACGAGCGGGCCAGTTCGGGGTGGCGGAGGGAGATGTCGGCGCAGGCCTCGCACACCTCATCGGGGATCACCCCGGCCTTCATCAGGAGCCCGAAGGCCTTGCACCCCAGGCACAGCCCGAGTGCCGACTCGAGGAAGGCGGCCACGGCCAGGAGGCCGATGACCACGGAGGCGGCGGTGCCCAGGCCGAACCCGTACCAGAGGACCAGGGCGGTGGTGGAGAACACCACGCCGATGGCCTGGGCGAAGCGCTTGGGGGGTCCGGCCACCAGCTTCGGCCCCCAGGGGAGGCGGGGGGCGACCACCCGGGTGGCCAGCTGGCCGAGCGGGCTGAACCTCGGGCCCGACGCCACCCGGGCCCAGAAGCCGTAGGTCAGGGGGATGAGGATCCACGGCTGGCGGAAGGCGACGGTACAGACCGCCATCACCACCACGCCGGCGGCCACCGTGCGTGCCGCGTACTCGTTGACCGGGTTGGGGAAGGTGAAGACCGAACGCAGGGTCGACATGGCGCTCCTCGGGACTGCCCGCCGGTGCGTCCACACCAGCCCGCATAGTTTACCCGGCTTGCTCGGCTTTCCGCTCCGGCCACCGGGGCCGGTCAGGCGGCGGTGCCGACCGCCCCCCGCATGAGCCCGAGGCCGTCGAGGCCGGGTAGCCGGTCGACCCGGCGGTCGATCCGCTCGGCGAGGGTCAGCCCCTCCTCGTCGCCGAACAGGTAGGTGCTGAGGAAGCGGACCTCCTCGTCGGGCATCACGCCGCTGCCCACCGGCGCCCAGAACCGGCGGAGGGCCCACCGGGTGAGCCGCTGGGCGGCCCGGCTGTCGGCCAGGCGCCCCTTGGCCTGGGAGACGTAGAAGTCGATGTGGCGGCCCTCCTGCTTCATGATGCGGCGGAGCAGGTCGGAGAGGACCGGGTGGTCGGCCAGCTTGGCCAGTCGGGCGTACCCGGCCTGGGTGGTCCACTCGTTGACGGCGCCCCACGTCATGTGGACGGCGGTCAGGTGGGGCGTGAGGCCGGAGGCGAGTTGGAAGGCCAGCGGTCGCCACCGGTCGCCCTTCGGCAGCCGCTGGCGCAGCGCGGCGATCCGTCGGGAGCCCGCCACCTCGTCGTGGGCGGCCAGCACCCGGCCGATGGCGTCGCCGTGCCAGAACTCCTCGTAGTTCCACAGGGTCAGGAACGACGTGATGTCGGGATCCCGGTGGGCCCGGGTGACGAGGACGTCGCGGAGGTAGCAGACGGTGTGGCTCTCCACGTCGTGCATGTAGCGGAGGCAGCGCAGTGCGTCGGGCGACAGCGGTTCGTCGCGGAAGGCGGCGAAGTCGATGTCCCCGATGTCGAGTCGGGACGAGAGCTGCTGGTAGGTGGCGGCGTCGAAGCTCATGTCCCTCATTCGCCGCCGGGCGGTCGGTGGATGACGTGGCCGGGGATCGGGGCGACGGACGACACCGCCCCGGCGCGACCCCTACGATGCCCGACGACCGCATCACCCCGTCGTCGGAAGGGACGCACATGAGTCTTCGGGTCGTCCAGTGGGCCACCGGCAACCAGGGGGTCGAGGCCATCCGCGCCGTGCTCGACCGGCCCGATCTGGACCTGGTGGGCGCCAAGGTCTACGGCGCCGACAAGGACGGGGTCGACGCCGGGCTGCTGGCCGGTCGCCCACCGTGTGGCGTCGTCGCCACCCGCGACATCGACGAGGTCCTCGCCCTGGGGGCCGACTGCGTGGCCTACCTCCCCCGCCACGCCTCGCTCGACGAGGTCTGCCGGATCCTGGCCAGCGGCGCCAACGTGGTCACGACCGCGTTCCTGTTCCACCCGCGCTCGCTCCCCGCGCCGGACCTGGCCCGACTCGAGGCCGCCTGCGCCGAGGGGGACGCCTCGGTGCACGGCACCGGGCTCAACCCCGGGAACCTGAGCGGTGTGCTGCCGCTCGCCCTGTCCGGCATGTCCCGGTCGATCGAGAAGGTGACCCTCCAGGAACGGGCCGACTGGTCCTTCTACGAGTCGACCCACATCACCTTCGACAACATGCGCTTCGGTCGGCCGCCCGACGAGGTCACCGAGGAGGCCAGTGACTTCCTGCGGTTCAACAGCGGCATCTTCATGGAGGAGGTGGCGCTCATCGGCGAGGCGCTGGGGGCCGGGCTCGACGACATCACCGCCGAGGTGGAGTTGACGCTCGCCACCGGGGACCACGACGTCTTCGGGATCACGCTCGCCGCCGGCACCGTGGCCGGGCAGCGCTGGCACTGGCGGGGCCTGCGGGCCGGCCGGTGCCTCGTCGAGATCGAGACGCTGTGGACCGTCGGCGGGGAGTACCCGTCGCACTGGCCCACCCCGCTCGACGGGTGGACGCTGACCCTGGAGGGCGAGCCCTCGATCCGCGCCCACCTCCTGACCCTCATGTCCTACGAGCGGGCGCTCCCCCTGGCCGAGCACGTGCGGGCGGCCAGCGTGGCGACGGCCATGCAGGCGGTCAATGCGATTCCGGCGCTCTGTGCGGCGCCCGCCGGCGTGCGCACCATGGCCGACCTCCCCCTCGTCCGTGCCGGTCTGGGCTTCGGCAACGTGGCGCCCGTGCCCTCCTTCTGACCGGGGCGGGAGCGGCCGGACCGGGCCCGACGGTCCCGTCCGGCCCGACTCAGGCGCCGGGTGCGACGAAGTCGGGGTCGGGCTCGAAGAACTGCAGCGCCACGGCCTCGATGGCGAGCGAGTAGAGCGTCCATTCCTGGACCTCACCCCCGGGGCCCGAGGGCAGGTCCACGGTGACCGGTGCGCGCTCGACGTGGCGGCGGAGCGAGTCCCCCTCGGACAGCGCCGACACGGCCATGGTGAACTGGCGGACCGTCCTCGGCGCCCGCGGGCGCAGGCCGAGCAGAGCGATGAGTCCGCCGTAGACGCCTTCCCAGTACGCGGTCACCAGCTCGTAGCCCTCGGAGAGCGCCGCACACATCCGGTCCCGCAGGTCGTCGTTGGACGTCGACGAGGCGATGGCCACCACACTGATCCACAACGGCCAGCTCGACGACTCCGCGATCGCCTCCCGGCTGGTCGCACCCGCCACCCGGCAGAGCTCGGACAGTCCGCGCATGCGGCCGTCGGCCGTGGTGAGGTCGACGTGGGCCAGGACGTCCTGGACGGCGGCCATCGTGGCGTCCACCTCGGGCCGCTGCTCGTCCTGGGCGATGGCCACCAGCACGTCCGCCTGGTAGTCGGCCTGGTTGTCCCAGATGCGCCGGATGACCGACGCGTTGGTGAGGTGGCGGCCGGTGTCGCGCTCCACCCGGTCGAACACCCGCTTGAAGGTGAGGTTGCTCGACCCGGTCTCGATGCCCTCCTCCTGGAGGATCTCCCGACCCTTGACGAGCATGAGCTGACGCAGCTCGCTCTTGGGCTGGCGCTTCTTGACCCACTCCCCGGACGCCGGTCCGCTGACCGCCGCGGTGTCTGCAGGTTTCACCTCTCCATCATGCACCTCCGGGTTGCAGTTGTCTACACGCGTTTACGAAATCGCTCCGACGGTCGCCGGTGCTTGCGCCTGCCGCCGGCGAATCGGGTGATAGCTCCTGGTCAGGCAGGTCTCCACGCCGACGGACGGCGGTCGGCGGGGACGTAGAGCGGGTGACGTGGATGGCCGTCCCGGGTGGTCCCCAGGGACAGCGGCCGGACGGGAGCCGTGTCCAGCAGCCCGACCACGTCGGCGGCCCGGCCCTGGTGGACGCCGCGTGCACCCCACGCCACCACCACCCGGTCGGCCGTCGAGGTGGCGTCGATGATGGCCCGGTCGTTGGCCGGACCGACCGGGGCGTCCGCCCGGACCAGGTCCCGGGGGTCGGTGGCCCGGAAGGCGAAGAGGTTCACCACCTCGAGTGAGCCGAATCCCCAGGCCAGGGCGAATCCGACGCAGCGCCGGACGGTGGGGTCGAGCACGTCGGCGTCGGCCGTCGACGGGTTGAGCATGACGAACGCCACCGTCGGGCCCGACGGGTCCCACGTCCGCGACAGCCGGTAGCGGTAGGTGCGGGTGGCATCGAACGTCGCCGTGGCCACCCCGTGGGGACCGGTCGAGCGGTCGACCACCTCGTCCCCGGACGTCTCGGACATCGGGCGCCCTCCCCGGGTCGCTCGCCCGGCGGGCACCGCCGGGCACGGCACGCTACCGCCACCCACCGCACCGCCACCCGACGGACCGCCGGGAGATCTGCGTGGGGCACGCCGGGTGGCACAATGGCACCGGTACCGGCACCCGCCGCCGTCCCCGCCGATCGGAGTCCGCATGGCCGTCACCTCGACGCGGTCCAGCTACCAGGTCACCTTCACCGTCCTGCTGCTCGGGACGATCGCGTACTCGCTCCTCCAGTCGTTGGTGTCGCCGGTGCTGCCGACGATCCAGCACGACCTCCACACCTCCCAGAACACCGTGACCTGGGTGCTGACCGCCTTCCTGCTGTCGGCGTCGATCTTCACCCCGATCCTCGGGCGGGTCGGCGACATGGTCGGCAAGGAGCACATGCTCGTGGTGACGCTGGCCGCGCTGGCCGCCGGTTCGGTGGTGGCCGGACTCGCCCACAGCATCACCGTGCTGATCATCGCCCGGGCCATCCAGGGTGTCGGCGGGGCCGTACTCCCCCTCTCGTTCGGCATCGTGCGCGACGAGTTCCCGGGGGTGAAGGTGGCCGGTGCCGTCGGCATCATCGCCGCCATGGCCGCCGTCGGTGGCGGGGCGGGCATCGTGCTGGCCGGGCCGATCGTCAGCCACCTGAACTACCACTGGCTGTTCTGGATCCCGATGATGATCGCCGTGATCGCCACCCTCTGCGCCTGGCTGTTCGTACCGGAGTCCCCGGTGCGCACCCCCGGGCGGGTGAGCTGGCTGGCCGCCGTCCTGCTGTCGGCGTGGCTCGTCGCCCTGCTGCTCGGGGTGAGCGAGGCGCCGTCGTGGGGCTGGGGCTCGCCCCGCGTCATCGGTCTCGTCGCCCTGGCCGTGGTGTTGGCCGTCGCCTGGGTCTGGGTCGAGCTGCGGGCCACCGAACCGCTGGTGGACATGCACATGATGCAGCGCCGCGCCGTGTGGACCAACAACCTGGTGGCCTTCATGTTCGGCATCGGCATGTACGCGGTGATCGGCTTCCTGCCCGAGTTCGTCCAGACCCCGACATCCACCGGCTACGGCTTCGGCGCCAGCATCATCCAGTCCGGCCTGTTCCTGCTGCCCCTCACCGTGACGATGTTCATCGGCGGGCTGCTGTCCGGCCGGATCGCCGCCACCATCGGCTCCAAGTCGGCGGTCATCATCGGGTCGACGGCCTCGACCGGTGCCTACCTGCTCCTCGCCTTCGCCCACTCCGAGAAGTGGGAGATCTACCTGGCCAGCACGCTCCTCGGCATCGGGCTGGGCCTGGCCTTCTCGGCCATGTCGAACCTCATCGTCCAGGCCGTCCCGCCGGCCCAGACCGGCGTGGCCAGCGGCATGAACGCCAATATCCGGACCATCGGCGGGGCGATCGGCGCCGCCGTGATGTCGAGCATCGTGGCCTCGCAGATCCTGGCGGACGGGTACCCCGCCGAGTCGGACTACACCAAGGGGTTCCTCTTCCTGGCCGTCATGACCGTCGTCGCCGTGGCGGCCGCGTTGCTGATCCCCCGGTCGCCCGGGGCCGGGGCCGACCCCGACCTCGCCCATCACCTGGAGCACGCCGAACTGGCCGTCGTGCCGGGCGGCTCCATCGCCGAGTACTGACCGGGCGGACCGACTCGGGACGTACGACCCTGGGGCGCCGATCCGCCAGCACCTACCATCGGGGTGTGGCCGGCACCTGCCGGTCCTCCCGGAGCGTTTCCGGGTACGAGACACCGGAGTGACCATGAGTGGAACCGAAACCTTCGATCAGGGCGACGACGCCGCCGACGAGGCGTCGCGGCTCGATCCCGAGTTCCTCGAGGAGATGGAGCTCGACCCCTCGCTCGACCCGCACTTCCAGGTCGACGAGAAGGAGCTCGAGGAGGCCGGTGCCGAGCTCGACGACCCGGAGCAGATCGCCACGCTGGACGGGCTCATCGACGACCCCGACGGCCTGGGTGAGCCCTCGCGGCTGACGCGGGCCCGGGAGGAGGACCCCGAGGGATGGGACCTCGACGCCCCGATCGTGCCCGGCGAGGCCGAGGGCTTCGTCGCGGACACCGATGGCGAGCCCACGATCGACTGAGGCTCAGGCGGGCGTCGCCCGCAGCTCCACGCAGCGCGTGCCGCTGTAGATGGAGGGCATGCAGCGGTTGCAGTGGATGCACAGCCCCGCATCGCGCCGTCCCTGCTCCCACCGCCCGACGAGGTCGGGCTCCCGCAACAGGGCACGGGCCATGGCCACGAAGGAGAACCCCTCGGCCAGGGCGCCCTCCACCGTGTCCAGGCGGTTGATCCCACCCAGCAGGATGAGCGGGAGCTCGAGGGCGGCCAGGAACTCGCGGGCCTGCTGCTCGAAGTAGCCCTCCTCGAAGGGGTACTCCTTCAGGAACCGCCTGCCCACCACCGAGAACCCGAGACGCAGCGGCTGGGGCAGCGTGGCGGCGAACTCCCGACGGGGGGCGTCCCCCCGGAACAGGTACATCGGGTTCGACAGCGAGCTCCCACCGGTCAGCTCCAGGGCGTCGAGGTGTCCGTCGGCTTCGAGCATGGAGGCCACGTCGATGCTCTCGGGGACGTCGAGGCCGCCGGGCACACCGTCGGCCATGTTCAGTTTGGCCGTGACCGCGACGCCCGCACCGGCGCCCTCGCGCACCGCGGCCACCACCTCCCGGGGGAAGCGCGCCCGGTGCTCGAGCGGGCCGCCCCAGGCGTCCGTGCGCTTGTTGAGCCGGGGGCTCAGGAACGAGCTGAGGAGGTAGTTGTGACCGAGGTGGATCTCGATGCAGTCGAACCCCGCGGCGACGGCGGCGGCGGCCCCCCGCCGGTAGTCGTCGGTGATCCGTTCGATGTCGGCCGGCGTGGCGGCCCGGGTCAGCGCGCCCGACGCGCCGAAGCGCCGGCTGGGCGACAGTGACGGCGCGCGGTTGGACTTCGAGTTGGCCACCGGACCGGCGTGGCCGATCTGGGCGGAGGCCAGCGCCCCGGCGTCGTGGACGGCCGACGTCAGCCGGCGCAGCCCGTCGGCCGCCGCCGGCCCGAACTGGATGCAGTGGCGGTCGGTGCGGCCCTCGGGCGACACCGCGAGGTACGCCACCGTCGTCATGGCCACACCTCCCCGGGCCACCCGCTCGTGGAAGGCGACGAGGTCGTCGGTCACCTCCCCCCGGGGCGACGCCCCCTCGAACGTGGCCGACTTGATGATCCGGTTCTTCAGCGTCAGGGGACCGAGCCGGGCCGGACCGAAGACGGGCGGCGGTGTCGTGGGTGCCCCGGTCACCGGCTCAACCCCCCGCCAGCAACCCGGAGTCGGCCACCGCGGCCAGGACCGCGTCGGCCAGGTCCGGGTGGCACACCACCAGATCCGGCAGCCACGGGTCGGGACGGGCGTAGCGGAGCGGGGAGCCGTCGATGCGGCTGGCGTGCAGCCCGGCGGCCAGGGCGACGGCCACCGGCGCGCACGAGTCCCACTCGTACTGGCCACCGGCGTGCACGTAGACCTCGGCCTCGCCCCGCACCACCGCGGAGATCTTGGCGCCGGCGGATCCCATCGGCACCGTGACGGCACCGAGGCGCTCGGCCACGAACGGCACGAACTCGGGTGGCCGGGTCCGACTCACCACCAGGCGGGGCACCTCGGGCCGGGCCGGTAGGGCCGGCGGGTCGCCCGTGTCGAGCACGAGGTCGAGACCGGGCAGGGCCACCGCCCCCACCGCGGGCAGCCCGTCCACGGCCAGCGCGACGTGCACGGCCCAGTCGGTGCGGCGCTCGGAGTACTCGCGGGTCCCGTCGAGCGGGTCGATGATCCACACCCGCCCGTCCGGGTCGGCCAGCTCCGTGGCCCGGACGTCCTCCTCGGAGCGCACCCGGTCGTCCGGGAAGCGCTCGGCCAGCAGCCGCAGCAGCAGCTCGTGGGAGCGTCGGTCCCCCTCGGCGCCCAGCTCCTTGCCCTCGAGCGGGCCGTCCTGCAGCGCCCGGAGGACCTGGCCGGCCTGGTGGGCCAGCTCGGCCGCCGCTCTGTCGTCTTCCACTGGCCATCCCCCGCATCGGTTCCGACCGACCCCCCGTGGCCCGGCCCGCAGGACAGTCTGCCCGACGCGGACGGTGCCCGGCGCGGGGCGCCCCACGGTCCGACCGTGCCGCGGCCCGGACTGGGTACGATCCCTCGGACATGCCGCCGCCGCCCGCCATGGACGTCCCCGAGCTCCAGGAGTTCCTGGATGCCGCCTTCCCCGCCGACCTGCCGTACGTGGTGGAGGAGGTCAGCGACCGCGGCGTACGCATGCGGCTGACCGTGGACGAGTCGAACGTACGTCCCGGCGGCACCGTGTCCGGCCCGTCGCTGATGGCGCTGGCCGACTGCGCCGCCTGGCTGGCCGTGGTGGGCCAGATCGGCCCCGTCGCCCTGGCGGTGACCACCAGCCTCCACATCGACTTCCTCCGCAAGCCCGCGCTGGTGGACGTCGTGGCCGTCGGGACCGTGCTGAAGCTCGGGTCGAGGCTCGGCGTCGTCGACGTGGCCCTCCACACCGTGGCGGACGACGCGCTGGTGGCCAAGGCCCAGGTGACCTACTCGATCCCGCCCCGCTGACCGGCGTCGGCCGCGGGCGGGACGGTCGGGGCGGGCGGGGTCGTCCGGACCGTCCGTCCGTCCCCCACCCCGGGACCGGTCCGACCTACCGCGGCGGGGAGCCGTCCGTGCGGGCCCGGGCGGCCGCGTGACGGCCGGCCCGGCGGCCGAAGAACGACCCGTCGCCGAGGCTGATGCCACTGACGTAGTGGTGGGCCGCCAGGCTGGCGGCGGTCCGGCCGGCGGCGTAGAGCCCCGGGGTGGGACGACCCGCGTCGTCGAGCGCGGCGCCGTCGGGGTCGGTGACGACGCCGCCGAGGGTGAACGTGGCGTAGATCGCTCCGTGGTCGACACGCAGGTCGATGGCGCCGATGCCGCTGGCCGGCGGGGCGCCGATGGGCTGGAGGAACGGCGGCCGCTTGTGGAATTCCGGGTCGTGGCCCCGGGCCGCGGCCTCGTTGTACCGGTGCACGGTGCCCGCCAGGGCGTCCGGTGGGATCCCGAGGTCGACGGCCAGCTCCTCCGGGGTGGCCGCCGCGTAGGCGATGCGGAGGCCGATCGCGTTCGGCTCGTGGATCACGTCATCGGTGATCATGTAGACGACGCCCTCGTGGTCGCGCAGGGCGTGGATCCCGATGCGACCGGTGTAGGCGTCCTCGTTGATGAATCGCCGGCCGTGGCGGTCGACGAGGATCCCCCGGGCGAGGCGGTGGGGCGGCCCGAGGGGCAGCGCGCACTCGAACGTGTCGAGCCTGGTCGTGGAGGCCCCGGCGCCGACGGCCAGGCGGATCCCCCGCCCGTCGTCGTTCGGGGTGCCGATCCGCCAGCCCGGGTCGGGCCGGTGGGCCAGGGGACAGTGCTCGGCCACCATCGCCTCGTTGTGGATGAATCCGCCGGTGGCCAGGATCACCCCACCACGGGCGCGGATCGAGCGGAGTCCGTCGTCGGTCCGCACACGGACGCCGACGACGTCCCCGTCGTCGACCACCAGCGCCTCGGCGCGGGCGTCGGCGACCACACGAGCGCCGCTGGCCGACACGGCGGCACCGAGGCGTTCCATGAGGAAGCCGCCGGCGGAGTCGATCCACTGCGGCTTGTGGCCGCGCGGCACCGGCGTGGCGAGCTCGTCGAAGGGGTAGGAGTCCTCGCCGCCGCTGAAGAGGAGTCCGGCGTCGTCGGCCGACTCGCGGTTCGGCTCGTCGCAGAAGGCCGCCCGGAACGGCACACCGATCGAGACCAGCCACTCGAAGTGGTCCGGCGAGCCCTGGCAGTAGGCGTCCACGCGGTCCTCGTCGACACCGGGCCCGAGGGCGGCCCGGAGGAATGCCGCCATGTTGTCCGGTGAGTCCTCGAAGCCACAGGCGCGCTGGAGCGCGGTGCCGCCTCCGAGGTAGACGAGCCCACCGGACTGGGCCGACGTCCCCCCGGGTCCCCCGCTGCGTTCGACGGCCAGGACGTCCGCCCCGGCCTGGCGCGCCCCCATGACCGCGGACGTGCCCGCCACGCCGAGGCCGACGACGACCACGTCGACCGTCTCGTCGAAGTGGACCTCGCGGACGTCGATCGCCGGGATCGCCTCCATCAGCCGACCCGGACCGGGTGGCGGTGACGGCTCACCGGTCGCGGGTGAACGTCAGGTGCGTCACGCCGCTCGGCGAACTGACGGCTTCGACCGCGAAGCGCTGCTCCAGCCCTTCGAGGCCGTCCCAGAGCCGTACGCCGCGTCCGAGGACGATGGGGGCGACGATCAGGTGCAGGTGATCGACGAGGTCGGCGGCGAGGAACTGCCGGACGGTCGAGGGCCCCCCACCGATGCGGACGTCGAGACCATCGGCGGCCTCCCGGGCGAGCCGCAGCGCTTCGGCCGGGGTGGCGTCGATGAAGTGGAACGTCGTGCCGCCCGCCATCTCGATGCTCGCCC
>PMFY01000227.1 GCA_003157945.1 Acidimicrobiaceae bacterium
CCCTTGAACTCCCAGTAGGGGGCGGACGCCCCCGGGAAACCGAGCACATGGTCCTCGACGGGTGCCGCCAGCTGGTGGAGCAGGTGACGGACATGCCGACCGTGGAGGGTGCCGAGGTGGCGCGGCAGCCCGCTGGCGGTGACGGCCTCGGGCTGGGCCAGGTCGTCACGCTCGGGCTCGTCGGCCAGGTGGGTCTCGACGACGTCGAACGGGGCGAGGTCCGGGCCGTGCTCCTCGGGCCAGTCCACCCGGACGCGCACCAGTGCGCCCGAAGCCAGGTCCACCCCGGTGGTGTCCTCCTGATGGCACGCCAGGACGAGCATCGTGAGAGAGGTTCCGCCCTCGACCGCGATCTGGTCGCGGTGCTTCACGGCGCGCAGCACGTCGCGGGCCGTCCCGCTGCGTGGCGTCCGGGTGGAGTGTGCGGCCATCAGGGGGCCTGTCTAGCAGGCATGGACTCAGGGGCCGCCGGCCAGGGACCCGGCCAACTGGTCCGCGAGCGTGGCGGGATCCGCCGCGGGCGCCTGACAGGTGTACCCCCGGCACACATAGGCCAGGCCGGGCGCCCGGTCCGCCCACAGCGGGGAGCCGGTCGGCTCACCCCAGGCCACCACGGCGTCGGGCAGCCAGTGGCGCCGGACCTCGGCCACCAGGTCGGGCCGATCCCCGGTCACCACCACCTCGGTCGCGCCCCGGGCCAGCAGGTCGGCGGTCAGGACGGTGTGGGCGAAGGCGGTCGGGTGGCGGGTGAGGAGGTCGCCGATCAGGTCCACCACCTCCCGGGCGTGCGAGGTGTAGCGCCCGTCACCGGTCAGGGCGCCCAGTCGGGCGAGCGCCGAGGCGGCCACGGCGTTGGCCGACGGGGTGGCACCGTCGAAGATGTCCTTGGTGCGTACGATCAACTGCTCGGCGTCCGTCGCCGTCGTGAAGAACCCGCCACCGTCCGGGTCGGCGAACCGGGCGATGAGGTCGTCGGCGGTGGCGACGGCCCGCTCCGACCAGACCGACCGACCCGTCAACTCGCCCATGCGGGTGAAGCAGTCGACCAGCCAGGCGTGGTCGGCCGCATAGGCGAGGTGCCTCGCCCCGCCCCCGCGTTGCCAGCTCCGCAGCCACCGGCCGTCGGCGTCGCGCAGGTGGTCCCACAGGAAGTCGGCGATGCCGACCGCGGCCGTCGCCCAGTCGGTGCGCCCCACCGCGGCGGCCGCCTCGGCGAGGGCCGCGGCGTACATGGCGTTCCACTCCGTGAGGACCTTGTCGTCGAGCCCGGGGCGGACCCGTTCCGCCCGGTGGGTGAGCAGGCGCCGGCGGCCGGTCTCCACCGGCTCCGGACCGGTGAGCGGGCCGCCGACGGGCCGTCGCAGGATGGTGGCCCCTTCGAAGTTGCCACCGGGCGTCACGTCGAACCACGCCCGTACCGCGCCGGCGACGTCGGCGTCGCCGGCGGCCGCGTCCACCTCCTCCGGGGTCCAGACGTAGAACTTCCCCTCGACCCCCTCCGAGTCGGCGTCCTCGGCCGAGTACACCCCGCCCTCGGGCGCGGTGAGGTCGCGCGCCACGTAGGACGCGATCCCCTCGACCACGCCCAGGTAGGCCGGGTCGCCGGTCACCTGCCAGCCGTGGAGGTAGGCCCGGAGCAGTCCGGCCTGGTCGTAGAGCATCTTCTCGAAGTGCGGCACCAGCCACTCGGTGTCGGTGGCGTAGCGGGCGAAGCCGCCGCCGAGGTGGTCGTGGATGCCACCGGCCGCCATGGCGTCGAGCGTCCGCGTGGCGAGCGTCCGCACGCGCCCGGCGTCGTCGCCCGACCCGAGGCGCACCGACTGGCGGAGGGCGACGTCGACCAGCGTCGGCTGGGGAAACTTCGGCGCGGGGCCGAACCCCCCCCATGCCGCGTCGAACCGGGTGGTCAGTTCGGTGACGGCCGGTGTGAGCAGGTCGGGGGGACCCCCACCGGCGAGGGCGTCCAGGAGCGAGGCGGCGTCGGGCCGCGCCACGATCCTCGAGCGCTCGCCGATGGCGGCGGCCAGCTCGTCGGCCTGCTCCTCGACCTCGGCGCGCCGGTTCTCCCAGATGTCGGCCAGCGCGTGGAGCACCGTGGTGAACGAGGGCCGACCCTGGTGGTCGGTGGGGGGGAAGTAGGTGCCCCCGTAGAAGGGCCGGCGGTCCGGGGTGAGGAAGACGCTCATGGGCCAGCCGCCGCTGCCGGTGATGGCCTGCACGGCCTCCATGTAGACGGCGTCCACGTCGGGCCGCTCCTCGCGGTCGACCTTGACGCAGACGAANNACGTGGCACCAGTGGCAGGCCGAGTAGCCGACGGACAGGAAGAGGGGCCGGTCCAGGTCGACCGCCCGGGCGAAGGCCTCGTCCCCCCACGGGTACCAGTCGACCGGATTGTCCCGGTGCTGTTCGAGGTAGGGGGAGAGCTCGCCGGGTGGCGTGTCGCGGATGAGGGGCACGGGGGCGGTCCTTCGTCGTCGGTGGGACGGTGGTGTCCCGTCCAGGGACGAATCTACGGCGCGTCCACCGTTCCCGGGCCGGAGGACCCGTCCGGGTCACAAACTCCCGGGACCGTTCACCCGTGATCCACGGCGGTTCAGTGCGCCGAGGCGGCGATCCCGACCATGGGAGCGTCGAGGTGCCCGCCGCTCATCGACCCCTCGAAGGGGGCACCTCCGAAGGCGAAGACGCCCCCGTCGTCGGCCACCAGCCAATAGCCGGAACCGTCCGGATCGGCCGCGATCCCGCTGACCGGCTCGTTCAGGGTGTGTCCACTCATCGATCCGTAGTACGCGGCGTCGCCGAAGGCGAAGACGCCCCCGTCGGCGCCGACCAGCCAGTAGCCCCTGGCGTCCGCCGTGCCGGCGATCCCGACGATCTGGTTCGCCAGATGGAGCTCGGAGACCCCACCGACGGGTGTCGCGTCACCGCAGCCCAGTACGCCGCCGTTCTGGCTCACGAGGAAGAAGCCGCGCCCGCTGGGCGTCGCCGCGATGCCGGTCCAGCCCACCTCGGCCCCGTTGAGACCGGTGCAGCCCAGCTGGCCGGGTGCGGCGGCGGTACCGAATCCGGCGGGTAGCGAGGGGAAGTTGGCGATCCAGTAGCCCGAATTGCCCTCCGATCCGGCGATGCCGACACAGTTCACCCGGGACACGACGCCGCCGGCATCGGCCAGCGACTCGGCGCTGACGTCGATGCCGGGCCCGAACGCGAAGGCGCACAGTCCCGGCGAACCACCTCCGGGCGCGCCGGAGCCCTCGAAGGGTGCGTTGAAGGCGAAGACACCTCCGTCGCCTCCCACCAGCCAGTAACCGGGTGCCGGCGGGCGGAGGGCCGGGCTCGCGGCTCCGGTCGACGCCCAACCCACGAGGGAGGCCACGACCATCGAGAGAACCACCGTGAAGACCCGGACAGTCGTCATCGCCGGTCACCTCCAGCTCGATGACAGGAGCCTACCGCCGGGCGCCTGTGAAGGACGTGGTCCTCGCACAGGTGGGATGGACGATCGTGTGCGCGCTCGGTCAGCAGCCGGACGCGGCCCGGCCGGCGGGCGGTGCGAGCACGACGAACTCCCAGGTCGGATCGCCGAGCGGACTGAGGTTCAGTGCGGCCGTCGCCGTGGTGCCGTTGTCGAGGTGCTTCTTCCACAGGGCTTCGTCCGCGTTGCCCGGGATCGTCGTGCGGCGCCAACCGAGAGAGGAGAGGCCCGCAGTGACCTCGGTGAAGAGTGCCTCGTGGGTGCCGGACCAGCGGAACGACCCCTGGACCCCGACCTGCGACCAACCCTGGGTGGCGGCCATGCCGTCGCAGCTGTCCCGGTGGGGTTCGAATTCGGTCAGGTACGGCGCCGACAGGCTCGGCTGACCGGACCACGGCAGTGCGGCCGTGCCGTATCCCGGCAGTGCCGATGCCGCCGGTGTGAGCTGATGCAGGATCGCTCCCCCCGGATCACCCGATGCGTCGAGGTCGGAAGCGAGCCACCATCCACCGACGGCGACGATCAGGGCAAGGAGAACCGCGAAGAGCCGACGACGATGCTTCCGGTGGCGGCGGCCCGCCTCCTCGACGGCCGGAACTGACGTCCCGGCCCCCGCCCGATCCTCGATCGTTCGCGCCTGGGCCACCTCGCGATGGTACGGCCTCCACGGTGGCGGCGCCCCGATGGCGGCCCGAGGCGCCCTGAGAAACGACGGCGTCCCGCCGTCCGGCGGCATACGACCTCACGGCTGGCCGGTCCGTGCCTACGGCGGTCGGTACCCGGCCGTCTCGGCCAGCTGGCCGGCCACCACGGCCCGGTTCTCCTTGTTGCCGATGGCCGTGACCAGGCCGACGGCGACGGCGCACCAGGCATCACGCTGACCCAGGTCACCGGCGGCGGCGAAGGCCCGGGCCACGCCTTCGGCCGCCGACGCCTCCAGCCAGTCGGTGCCGTCCTCGAGTGCGGCGGCATAGGCCCGCTCGGCGAACAGCAGTGCGAGCTCACCCAGTCCGACGGCGCCCGCCGCCCGCGACACCATCCAGTCGGCGACGATCCACTGCTGGGCGCCGCCCACCTCCTGCCAGTGGTGGCGCGAGGTGAAGGCAGCCGTGAGCAGATCGGCGTCCTGGTCGGCCGAGCGGTGCTCGGCCCCGAGCAGCGCCCACGCCCGGTTGTAGGCCTCGACGGCCTCCGTGCGGTGCCCCTCTGCGTCCATGCCGTCAGGGTAGCCAACAGGGTCGTCGACCCCGACGCGCCGACATCGGCCCGGGCCCCCCGATCCACGGGCCGGGCGTCGGTACGATGTCGGCCCATGGAACTCCGACTGGACGGCAGGACGGCACTGGTGACGGGCGGCTCCCGGGGGATCGGCCAGGCCATCGCCCGGACCTTCGCCGACGCCGGTGCCACGGTGATGGTCTCGTCGCGCAGCGCCGAGGGACTGGAGGCGTCCGTCGCCGAGATCCGGGCCGGGCTGGGTGCGGGGGCGGGCGAGGTGGCGTGGACCGTGGCCAACGCCGGTGACCCCGAGCAGGCCGAGGCCTGCGTGGCCGCCACGGTGGACCTGTTCGGCGGGGTCGACATCCTCGTCAACAACGCGGCCACCAACCCCTACTACGGGCCCATCATCGAGATCGACCAGGGCCGGGCGGACAAGACGGTGCGGGTCAACCAGTCCGGCTACCT
>PMFY01000372.1 GCA_003157945.1 Acidimicrobiaceae bacterium
CCCAGAACCGCGAGAGCCGGGCCATGCAGACGAAGCTGGACGCCCTCCTGATCGCCAAGCAGGGTCTGGACGAAGCGGAACTCCTCGGTCTCGAGGACAAGCCGGACGCCACCATCAAGGATGTGCAGTCCGACGTCCACGATGCCGATCGACGAGAGTCGGAGGAACGCACCCGGCTCGTAGTCAGCGCCAATGTGGGCGTCCGGCCGTCCGAACACCAGCACGAGGACTGAGCACGGATCGGCCGCCCCGGACGCAGGGCCGGACCGGTGGCCGCGGCCCGGCGCCGCCGGGGTCGGGACCTTCGGGGAGTCACGACGGGTCCCCCCATGGTCACCGGGGCATTCGTCGCCAGATCCCCTGAGGCACCAGGCGCATGGCGACGGCCACCAGCCGCAGCGATCCCGGGACCCACACCCGATCCGCTCCGGACCGCAGTCCCTCCACCACGGCAGCGGCGACCTGTACGGGCGAGCTGGAGAGCACCGGGGTCGGCATCATGCCTTCCGTCATCCGCCCGACGACGAAGCCCGGGCGAACCAACAGGAGATGGACGCCACTGCCGTGCAGGGCGTCCGCCAGCCCGCTGGCGAACCCGTCCAGGCCGGCCTTTGCCGATCCGTAGACGTAGTTGGCCCGGCGCACGCGGACGCCGGCGATCGAGCTGAACACGATGATCTGACCACTGCCCTGGGATCGCAACAGGGTCGCCACGATCGTGAGGACGCTGACCTGCGCCACGTAGTCGGTGTGGGCGATGCCGATCGCACGGGCCGGATCCCGTTCGGCGCGGGCCTGATCGCCCAGTACCCCGAAGGCGACGACGACGACGCCGATGGTGCCGTGGTCGCTGGCGATCCGCTCCAGGACCGCCTGGTGGTCGTCGGTGGCGTCGGCATCGAACTCGACGGTGTGCACCTCCGACGCCCCGGCCGCCTCGATGCTGGCGATCGGACCGGCCAGGTCGTCACTGCGCCGGGCCGCCAGGACGACGGATCTGCCGGGCGCGAGGCGGCGGACCGTCTCGACCCCGATCTCGCTCCGCCCGCCGAGCAGTACCACCGTGCCGCGTGCGATGCCGTCCCTCCGAGCTGCCATGGGTGCAGTGTGTCAGTTCCGTGCCGCACCGGGCGGGCCCGGCGGCGGACGCCCGGGACGGACGGGTCGCCGGGTCGGAGCGCACCGGTACGGGTCGACCATGATGGGATGATGGCTGGATGGCGGAAACCCGATCCTCGAGGGAGGGCCCTCGCGACCTGAACCGGTCCCGTCCCCGTAGCGGGCCCGGCGACCACCCCACCACCGGTGCATCATGACGGATGTCAGTGCGCCGGCGAACTGGTACCCGGACCCGGACGGCTACGGGGGCCAGCGCTACTGGGACGGAGCGGCGTGGACCCAGTTCCGCGTACCGCCGCCGGTGGCCCCGGTACCACCGCAGGGGGCCGGGTTCCCTCCTCCCGGGTGGGGTGCGCCCCCGTGGAAGGGGGCGAGACTCGGACGTCCGCAATCCGGCCCCGGCGCACTGGCGGAGCCGGGCCGCCGGCTGGGGGCCCGGGTACTCGACATCCTGCTCCTCGTCCCCGTCTTCGCGGTCCTCCTCGTGGTCGCCCTCAGCATCTTCGGACCGAGCTTCGGACCGATCTTTCCGAACGCCTCGGGGACGTCCACACCCGGGAACGTCCCGACGCCGGGGTTCGTCTGGATCTACCTGACCGTCTTCGCCTGCCTGTTCCTCACCGGACTGGTCATGCTGGCCTACCAGACCGTCGCGGTGGCGAGGTTCGGCCGCACCTTCGGTATGGCCTGGCTGCACATCCGCCCGCTCCGGGTCTCGGGTGGGACGTTGGGCTGGGGGCGGTCGTTCGCGCGGGCGGCGATCTTCTGGCTCGCCGGGTTCCTCGGCTGGATCGGACTGCTCGATCCGCTGTGGTGCCTGTGGGACGGCGAACGACAGTGCCTGCACGACAAGGTGGCCGACTCGATCGTCGTCAACGACGCGCCGTAGTCCCCGGGACGGGATCGGCCACCGGTAGCGCCGCCGATCCGTCGGGGCGTACCATCGGGAGCGGCATCCGCCACGGGGCGGGACGTGGGCGGAGCGGGTCGCCGCCACTGCCGGCAGGAGAAACGGGGGACAGCAATGGGGAACGCTCGACGTGCGAGGGTCATCGCGCCGCTCCTGGTGGTGGGGGCCGTCCTCGCCATCACGGTCGGACCGTCGCTGGCCGCACCCGGCCCGGCGGGCGCGTCGGCCACGACCCCGACGACGGTCCCGTCCTCGGTGACCGACTTCACCACCTTCTACGGCTACGTCGACAACTCGCCGCCGAGCACCGACATCGCCCATCCGTGCATCCACCAGGCGGCCGGGGGCACCGGCACCTTCGCCGACCCCATCACCTTCGCCGAGCGCATCGACCTCAACGGGCCGTGGTGCCAGATCATCTACGTGCCGTTCCTGCAGAAGTACTTCATCCACGAGGACCAGTGCAAGCCCTGCGGCGGCGTGAAGCTGAACCACGTCGACCTCTGGATGGGGGGTGACGCGGCGTCGAAGAAGCAACCGGAGAAGCGGGCCCTGCTCGCCTGCGAGGACACCTGGACCGGCCACAACACCGTGATCCTCGACCCACCCTCGACGGAGCCGGTCGACACCACCCCGCTGTTCACGCCCCCGACGACGTGCCACGGAGGCACGGGGGACTGAAGGTCCGCCGGTCACCGAAGCTCGACCGGCTCGGAGGTCCTCGATGTCGAGGCGGTCGAGGTGGAGCGGTCGAGGTGGAGCGGCTGAAGGGGATCGAACCCTCGTCATCTGATTGGAAATCAGAGGCTCTACCATTGAGCTACAGCCGCGGGTCTGTCGGGCAGGCACTCTAGCAGTGGTGTGCTGACCAGGGCGTTTGGTGCGGTGGTGGAGGTGCCGGACGTGCCCTGGGGCGGTTCGCTCAGGCCGACCCGGGAGTCCACAGGGGCCGGTCCACCTCGAAGCCGACCGGTGACCCCCACCGGTTCCGGTAGGACACCTCCTGGACGGGTCGGCGCTCGGCCACGCCCCAACGACCCGTCGGATAGCCGAAGCTGACGCAGCAGGCCATGATCCACTGCTCGTCGGTGGGGACGCCGAGGATCTCGAAGGTCTCGTCGGGGTGCCAGAAGCCGAGCACGGCCGTGAGCGAGCTGCCCACCCCCTGGGCCCGGGCCGCCAGCTGGGCGCTCCACACGGCCGGGTAGATCGATCCGCCCGTGGGGTCGCCCTGGATGAAGGCGAAGAGGAAGAGCGGCACCTGCTCGAAGTGGTCGGCCAGCCACTGGGCCGACCGCTGGACCTTGAGCATCTGGACGCTCTCCGGGGCGTCGGGGTCGGCCTCGGCGGCGGCCAGCCGGTCGGCGTAGACGGTCTGCCACAGCTCGCCGATGGCGTGCTGGTAGAGCGGGGCGATGCGCCCGATCACGTCCTTGTCATCGACCAGGAGGAAGCGCCAGTTCTGGGTGTTGCCGCCCGACGGCGCCCGGATGGCGGCGTCCAGGATCCGGGCCTGGACGTCGAGGGGGACCGGGTCGGACTTCACCCGGCGCATCGCCCGGGTGGTGTAGAGCGCCTCGTCGATGTCCACGTCGTCCTCCAGTGTCCCGAGCCGCCGCCCGGTGGCGCCGGCGTCGACTCACCGTACCGTCGCCATCGTGGGCCCGGCGGGACGACCCGGCCGTCGGGTCGCCGTACTCCGTGCCCCGACCCGGCGGACGGCCGGGCGGTGCTAAGAACCGGACATGGTCACCCCCGCGGCTCCTGACGACGTCATCGAGCTCGAGGTGGGGTCCGTCGCCGCCGGCGGCGGCTGCGTGGGTCGGGCTCCCGACGGGCGCGTCGTCTTCGTCCGGCACAGCCTGCCCGGCGAGCGGGTGCGGGCCCGGGTCACGGCCGAGGCGTCGTCGTTCCTGCGGGCCGACGCCATCGAGGTGCTCGACGCGTCCCCCGACCGGGTGGAACGGGTGTGTCCCCATGCCGGCCCGGGGCGGTGCGGCGGGTGCGACTTCCAGCACGTGGCCCTGCCGGCGCAGCGGCGCCTCAAGGAGGACCTGGTGGCCGAGCAGCTGTCCCGCCTGGCCGGCCTCGACCTCCGGGTGCCGGTCGAGGAGGTGCCCGGTGCACCCGGTGGGCTGGGGTGGCGCACGCGGGTGGGATTCGCCGTCGACGCCGAGGGCACCGTCGGCCTCCATCGGCACCGGAGCCACGAGCTGGTGCCGGTCGACCGGTGTCCGATCGCCACCGACGGGGTGAATGACGCCCGGGTGCCCTCGGTGTCGTGGAAGGGTGCCCGCCAGCTCGAGGTCCTGGCCTCTCCGGACGGGGGGACGGCGGTGGTCCTCGTCGACACGGGCAAGCACCGCATCGACGGGCTCCCCACCCTCGACGTCGGCCTGGTGTGGAAGGGACGCACGCTGCGTCCGCCCGACCACGTGGCCTTCGAGGTCGACGGCAACCACTTCGACGTGGGCGCCGGCGTCTTCTGGCAGGTGCACCCGCAGGCCGCGGCCACACTCACCCGGGTGGTACTGGAGGGCCTGGAGCCCCGCCGGGGCGAGCGGGTCGCCGACCTCTACGCCGGTGCGGGGCTCTTCACGGTGGCGCTGGCGCGCGCCGTGGGGCCGGCCGGGTCGGTGGTCGCGGTCGAGCGGAGCGGACCGGCCGTGGCCGATCTCGGACGGAACACCGCCGGTCTCGACCGGATCGAGGTGCTGCGGGCCGGTGTGACGCCGGCCGTCGTCACCCGCCGCCTGGGCCGACCCGACCTGGTGGTCCTGGACCCCGCCCGCGCCGGTGCCGGCCGGGACGTCATGACGGCCCTGGTCGGCCTGGACCCGCCTCCCCGGCGCATCGCCTATGTCTCGTGCGAGCCGGCGCCCTTCGCCCGCGACCTGGCGGTGGCCCTCGGGGCCGGATGGAGCCTGGCGTCACTGCGGGCGTTCGACCTGTTCCCGATGACCGAGCACGTCGAACTCGTGGCCGTGCTCGAGCCGCCCGGCACCTGAGCGAGGGCACGGGTCGGCGCGGCGGGTGCGTCGGGCCCCGACGGCGCGACGGTGGGCCCCGACGGGGCTCGGCCGGAGGCCGCTGGTACGCTCGGCCCGTGCGCGGCAGAACCCTGGCCCTCCTCGTCGCGGCCGGGCTGGTGGTCACCGGGTGCTCCGGCGGTGGGACGCCGGCCGCCGCTCCGACCACGTCACTGGCGCCCAAGCCGGCCGGCGCCACGCCGTCGGCGATCAGTGTCCAGGTGTGCTCGAGCGAGGCCCAGAAGGACATGGCGTCCGCGCTCGGCGAGCGGGCGACGGTGTCGACGCCCACCTGGATCGACCACCGCTATGCGTGCACCTATGCCTATCCCGCGGCCGAGCCGTCGGGCTCGTTCGAGGTGTCGGTCAAGGAGCTGTCGAGCTGGGCCGAGACGACCGCGTACTTCGACGGCCTGGCGGCCCAGTTGGGCAGGGCGCGGGACCTCGAGTCACTGGGCCAGGGCGCGTTCCAGACCACCGACGGCTCGGTCGTCGTCCGCAAGGACTGGAAGGTGCTCCTGGTCGACGACACCGGACTTCCGCCGCAGTTCGGGGTGCCGCCCACCAGCGCCGCGGATGTGGCGGTGACCGTGGCCGACGTCATCCTCGGGTGCTGGGCGGGCGACTGACGCCCCTGCCCGGCGGCTACGGGTGGTAGACGCCGTTGACGGTCTGCACGAGGCCGAGGCACATCTCGTCGGACGAACCGTCCCCCCAGACGACGTAGCGGGCCGGCAGCTTGCGGAGCTGGGGCAGCTCCTGGCGCAGGGTCGGGTCGTAGGTGCAGCTCACCTCGACGGTGTCGCCCGCGTGGGTCATCACCGGATGGGCCAACGTGTACGACTTCTGGTAGTCGAAGTTGTAGTTCGAGACGTCCAGCAGGACCTTCTGCTTCGGCGTGCCGGGGTCGAGGGTGATGCGCATCGAGCGGCCCGTGAGGTGCATGTGCGCCCCCAGCCGGACGATCGTCTCGCCCCCGGCGATGGGCCAGGTGCACGACGTCGTGTCGCCCGCCGGCGGGTCCGACGGATTGCGGCCGCAGGCCTGCTCGATGATGTCGTCGAAGGTCGCGGCCCACGGCCCGAAGCGGGCGGCGAGGTCGGCCAGCGAGGCCTGCCGGTCACACAGCGGGCCCGTCACGCCCGCCGGGCACGGGACGTCGGGCGGCGCCGGACGCAGGTCGAGCTCGAGGCGCTGGAGGCGGGTGGAGGACGGCACGGTGGTGAGCTGCAGGCTGGCCCGCACCGGCTTGTCCCCCTGGAGGAGGTTGTAGTGGATCTGCTCGACCACCAGGCTGCCGGCGGGCAGCCAGACACCGGTGCCGGCCGGCTCGACGTCGGCGCCGTGGCCCGGGGCCCAGGCGGTGAGCCACGGGGTGTTGGAGATCTGGTTGATCGACGCGGTGCCGGGCAGNNGCCGCCAGCTTCGGCGGGATCAGGAAGAGGATGGCGTGGTGGACCTCGATGCTGTTCGGGTGGAACTGGGCCTTGACGATGAAGCTGTTCCTGGTCACGTGGGGATTGACCAGCGTGCAGTGGTAGTCGTCGGTCCCGCCGGCCGGGGCCTTCGGGGTGTAGCTCGCCCCCTGCATGGACAGGGTCGACCGGTGGGGAGCGGAGGCTCCGGCTGCGGAGGCGGTCAGGCCGACGACCAGGCCGGACGCCAGCAGGACGGCGGCGAGCACCAGGCGCGCGGATCGGGAGGTCATGGCGAAAGGCTAGCCCCGCGCACCACCCGTTGCCCGTGACGGCCGCTCAGCGGGCCGCCGTGCCCACACCGAGGTCACGGCGGGCCAGGAACTCGGTGGCCTGGTCGACATCGAGCGGGCGCGACAGGAGGTAGCCCTGGCCCATCGGACAGCCGAGCTCGATCAGGCGGTCGAGCTGGTCCGGCCGCTCGATCCCCTCGGCGACGATCCCGAGCCCCATGGTGTGCGCCAGCCCGATGATGGTGCTGACCAGGGCGGTGCTGGCCGGCTCGGTGTGGTTGAGCGGCTCGATGAAGGCCCGGTCGATCTTGAGCACGTCCACCGGGAACCGCTGGAGGTAGCTCAGTGACGAGTACCCGGTGCCGAAGTCGTCGACCGCGATGGCGATGCCCATCCGCCGGAGCTCGGCCAGGGCCACGGTGGCGCGCTCGGGGTCGTCCATGAGGACGTTCTCGGTGATCTCGAGGACGAGCTGGCGGGGATCGAGCCCACTGTCGTCGAGCACGTGGCGCACGTCGCCGGTCAGGTCCGGCGAGGTCAGCTGGCGCCTGGAGAGATTGACGGCCACCCGCAGGGGTCGGTCGAATTCGGCCGACCACCGTGCCATCTGGGTCGTGGCCTCGACGAGGGCCCAACGACCCAGGCCGATGATGTACCCGGTCTCCTCGGCCACCGGAACGAAGACGGACGGCGGGACCGGGCCCAGGATCGGGTGGTCCCACCGGGCCAGTGCCTCGAAGCCGACCACCGCCTGGGTGCAGAGGTCGACGACGGGTTGGTAGTGGAGGGTGAACTCGGCGCGCTCGAGGGCGCCCCGGAACCCGTTGGTCACCTCGTTGCGCTCGGTGAGCCGCGAACGCATGGCCGGGTCGAAGACCTCGATCCGGTGGCGTCCCGCAGCCTTCGCCTCGTACATGGCGGCGTCCGCCTCGCTGATGAGCTCGTCGGGGCTCATCCGGGACCCGGTCACGGCCAGTCCGGCGCTCATCGAGATGCCCGATCCACCGCCGTTGCGGCCGAGGTCGGCCTCGAGGGCGTCGACGATCCGCTGGGCGATCTCGAGGGCGTTCGGGACATCGTGGACGTCCGGCATCAGGACGGCGAACTCGTCACCCCCCATCCGGGCCACGATGTCCGCCGGGCGCACGTTCGCCGAGATGACCTCGGCGACCCGCCGCAGGACACTGTCGCCCACGTGGTGGCCGAGCGAGTCGTTGACCTCCTTGAACCCGTCGAGGTCGCCGAAGCACACGGCCACGGCGTGTCCGGCGGACGGCAGTCCGATCAGGGCCTCGCCCGCCCGCTCCAGCAGCAGGCTGCGGTTGGCGAGCCCCGTGAGCTCGTCATGGAAGGCCAGGTGGCGCAGCTCCGCTTCGAGGAAGTCGCGCTGGGTGTGTGACGCCTCGAGTTCCTGGGCGTGGTGCTCGAGGTCGACGGCCTGGTCACCCATGCGGCGGAGCATCCACAGCATGCGCACGCAGATCAGGCTGAACACGGCGAGGCAGAGGATCGAGATGGCCGCCACGTTGACGTGGGTGCCGGTCACGCTGGCGATCACCAGCAGCAGCGGGGGCACGAACGCGGCCAGGGCGACCAACGGAAGGCGCTGGCCGTTCTCGACCTGGTGCCAGTCGGACGGCGGCGGGTCGTCGGCGCGCCGTCCCCCCACCACCGCGCTGGAGGACACCGGCGCGGGCGCGACGGCGACCTGGTGTTCCGGATCCGCTCCGGGCCGGCTCGCACCGGCGACGGACGGGTGGAGGGCCGCGGTGGCGATGAGGACGTATTCGGCGAGGAAGAGCGCGTTCACGAAGGACGTGGTCGAGTACGTGTTGTGGAGGGCCTGCAGGTCGAAGGTGAAGTCGGCGACGAACATCGTCGACATGGCGGCCATCAGGAGCCAGTGGAACGGGCGGCGCCTCGATCCGAACACCACCGACCGGAAGAGCACGAAGACCAGCATCACGTCCATCAGCGGGTAGGCGAGCGACACGAGACGTCCGAGGGGCGACAGGCCGTCCTGGTGGACGTACGAATTGAGGAGGAAGTGCCAGGCGATGGCCAGACTCCCCAGGGCGATGATGGCGGCGTCCGCGTAGTCCTCGCGCGCCGCCCGACGGTCGGGGTTCCGGCTGAGCCGGATCACCCCGAGGAAGAGGAACGGGTAGGCGCAGAGGTAGAAGGCGTCGCTGACCGACGGCACCGGTGTGGAGGTCTGGAGGATGTCGCTGTAGTAGTCGCCCACCAGGTCGCCGAGGGCGAAGAGGGCGCCGGCGGCGGCCACGAGGTACCAGGCCCTCGGGTCCTCGGGCCGCATGACCCGGATGGCCACGAGGATCATGACGACCGAACCGATCCCGACGACCGAGTAGACGGTGTCGTAGGCCAGCTGCGTGGGCATGACGTAGTAGAGGGCGATCAGTACGCCCCCCACCACCAGGGTGTAGATCCATCCGTGTCGTCTGAACCGCATCGCCACCTCGAACCGCCTCCGCGCTCCGTCAGTCTCCGGTTCTGGCATCGGCGCGAACTCCCCCGGGGTTGAGGCCGCGGCACAGCGGTCACGGACCGGGGCTCCGGCCGTTGGGTGGGGGAGCAGGCCCGGGGTGGGGCCTCCGGACACGTCCCCAGGGTGGACCGGACGCTACGGTGGCGCGATGCCGACCATCCTCGACAAGGACTCGACCGTGGC
Source organism: Acidimicrobiaceae bacterium (assembly GCA_003157945.1). The sequence continues at coordinate 9,459 of PMFY01000372.1, forward strand.
CCTGCTGCGCGAGGAGTACCGCCAGCTCGCCGACGTCTGCACACCGCTCGATGCAGCCCAGTGGGACACGCCCACCTGCCTGCCGGGATGGACCGTGCGTGACGTGCTGAGCCACGTCATCGGCGTCGAGGCCGGACTCCTGGGCGAGCCGGCGCCGTCGGTCGACGTGTCCCACCTCTCCCACATGGAGAACCCCATCGCCGAGGCCAACGAGGTCTGGGTGGAGTCCATGCGCCCCTGGTCCGGGCCGGAGATGGTGGCGGCCTGGCTCGAGGTCACCTCGGTCCGGCTGGCGGCGCTGGAG
>PMFY01000022.1 GCA_003157945.1 Acidimicrobiaceae bacterium
TCGAGGAGGCGCCGTCACCGGTGGTCGGACCGGACCTGCGGGCCCGTCTGTCGGAGGCGGCCGTGGCCGCCGCGCGGGCCGTGGGCTACGTCAACGCCGGCACCGTCGAGTTCGTCCTCGACACCGGTGGCGCGGAGGGCGCGGGCGACGGCGAGCCCTACTTCCTGGAGATGAACACCCGCCTGCAGGTGGAGCACCCGGTGACCGAGGAGGTGACCGGGCTCGACCTGGTGCGCCTGCAGCTGCTGGTGGCCGGCGGATCGATCCTCCCCGACGAGGTCCACGAGGCGGTCGCCCGGGGCCCGGTCGGGCACGCCGTCGAGGCCCGGCTCTACGCCGAGGACCCGTCGGCGGGCTGGCTCCCCTCCACGGGCGACCTGCACGAGTTCACCGTGCCCGAGGACCGTCCCGGCGTCCGCGTCGACGCCGGCGTGGCGTCCGGCGGCGTGGTCAGCCCCCACTACGACCCGATGCTGGCCAAGGTCATCGTCCACGCCCCGACCCGGGACGAGGCCGTGGCCTCCCTGGCCGCCACGCTGGCCGACGCCCGGATCCACGGCGTCACCACCAACCGGGACCTGCTCGTCCGCACCCTCCGCCACGACGCCTTCGGCCGCGGCGCCACCGACACCGGGTTCCTCGACCGGCACGGCCTCGACGTGCTGGCCGCACCGTTGGCCGACGCCGACGCGGTCGGGCGCCACGCCGCCGCGGCCGCGCTCTGTGCCCAGGCCGCCCGCCGGGCGGGGGCGCCGGTGCTGGCCCCGCTGCCGTCGGGGTGGCGCAACAACACGGTGGACCACCAAACCGCGACCTTCGACACGGACGACCGCATGGTCGTGGTCGACTACCGCTTCGGCCGTCGGCACCGCGCGCTGGACGCCCTGGCCGTCGACGGGGTCGACCTCGACGCCGCCGTCCACGACCTCACCCCGGACGGGGTGGCCCTGACCGTCGACGGCGTGACCCGCCGGTACACCGTGCAGCCGGTCGGCCCCGTCGCCTACGTGGACGGACCCGACGGGTCGTCTCGCCTCGTGGCACGCGAGCGCTATCCGGTGGCGGCCGAGCAGGTGGCCGAGGGATCGTCACTGGCGCCCATGCCGGGCAGCGTGGTCCGCGTGGCCGTGGCGGCGGGCGACCGGGTCGAGGCCGGCCAGGTCCTGGTGGTGCTGGAGGCCATGAAGATGGAGCACGCGGTGGCCGCCGGCGGTCCGGGCACGGTGGCCGAGGTGGCGGTCGCCGAGGGCGACCAGGTCGAGACCGGCCGGGTGCTGGTGGTGGTGGAGGCCGACGGCGCCTCCGCCGACGGGGCAGCGGACGGAGATATCTCGACGTGACCGAGCCGCTCCGCATCGCCAACTGCTCCGGCTTCTACGGCGACCGTCTGTCGGCCGCCCGCGAGATGGTCGACGGCGGCCCCATCGACGTGCTGACCGGCGACTGGCTGGCCGAGCTCACCATGCTCATCCTGTGGAAGGGCATGCAGCGCGACGCCTCGCGGGGCTGGGCCCACACCTTCCTCACCCAGATGGAGGAGGTGCTCGGCACCTGCGTCGACCGGGGCATCAAGGTGGTGACGAATGCCGGCGGGCTCAACCCGGCGGGCCTGGCCGACCAGGTCAGCCAGCTGGCCGACCGTCTCGGCCTGTCGGTGGCCGTGGCCCACGTCGAGGGGGACGACCTCCTCCCCCGGCTGGACGAGCTGCGCGACCAGGGACACCCCCTCACCCATCTCGACACCGGCCAGCTGCTCGAGCAGGCCCGGGGCACGGTGGTGTCGGCCAACGCCTACCTCGGCGCCTGGCCCATCGTCGAGGCCCTCCGATCCGGCGCCGACGTGGTGGTGTGCCCGCGGGTCACCGACGCCTCGCTGGTGGTCGGCCCGGCCGCCTGGCACCACGGNNACTACGCCTTCTTCACCGAGGTCCCGGGCCTCGAGCACCCGGGCTTCCCGATCGCCGAGGTCGCCGACGACGGGTCGTCGGTCATCACCAAGCACCCCGGCACCGGCGGCGCGGTGACCGTCGGGACCGTCACCGCCCAGCTGCTCTACGAGATCGCCGGTCACCACTACCCGAACACCGACGTGGTGGCCCGGTTCGACACGGTGCAGGTCGACGAGGTCGGACCCGACCGGGTGCGCCTGTCGGGTACCCGCGGCCTGCCGGCCCCCCGGGACGTCAAGGTCTGCTGCAACCTGCTCGGCGGCTGGCGCAACTCGATGACGTTCGTCCTCACCGGTCTCGACATCGAGGCCAAGGCCGACCTGACGGTGCGGTCGCTGGCGGACGCCCTCGGCGGGACCGGGCAGTTCACCGAGTTCGACGCCCGGCTCATCCGCTCCGACAAGCCCGACGCGCCGACCAACGTCGAGGCCACGGCCCAGCTGCGGGTGACGGTCAAGGACGAGGACGCCGACCGGGTGGGACGGCGGTTCTCCGGGGCCGCCACCGAGCTGGCCCTGGCCGGCTACCCCGGTCTGCACCTGACGGCCCCACCCGGTGCGGGCACCGCCTACGGCGTCTACTGGCCCGCCCTGGTCCCCGCCGACCTCGTCGTGCCGGCCGTCGTGCGACCCGACGGGAGCCGCGTCGAGGTCCCCCACCACGACCACCGGGCGCCGCACGGACCCGCCGTGGTCGAGGCCGCCGACGCGTCGCTGGCGCCCGGGGTGCCGGTCGCCCCGGACACCGCGGCACCGGCACCGGCACGCCCCCCGGCACCCGACGGGTCGGCGACGACGGGCGCGACGGTGAAGGTGCCGCTCGGCACCATCATCGGGGCCCGGTCGGGCGACAAGGGTGGCAACGCCAACGTCGGGCTGTGGGCCCGGTCGGACGAGGCCTGGACGTGGCTCGACGCCGAGCTGACCCTGGAGCGGTTCCGGGACCTGTTGCCCGAGGCCGACGCCCTGGAGGTCCGACGCCACGCCTTCCCCAACCTGCGCGCCCTCAACTTCATCGTCGTGGGCCTCCTGGGTGAGGGGGTCGCCTCCTCCACCCGCCCCGATCCCCAGGCCAAGGGCCTGGGCGAGTACCTGCGCAGCCGGGTGGTCGACGTGCCGGTCCACCTGGTGCCCCACGCGTCCTAATCTGGGCGCCGGGTGGTCCGACCACCCGCCGGACCCGATCAGGAGGCAGTCATGGACTTCACCCAATCCGACGAGCTCACCATGCTCCGCGAAGCCGTCTCCTCGATCGCGTCGAAGTTCGGCCACGGGTACTACGTCGAGAAGGCCCACGCCGACGAGCGCACCGACGAGCTGTGGAACGCCGTGGCCGAGCAGGGCTTCCTGGGCGTCAACGTGCCCGAGGAGTACGGCGGCGGCGGTGGTGGCATCACCGAGCTGGCCGCCGTCGCCGAGGAGCTGGCGGCCCAGGGCTGCCCGCTGCTGGTCATCGTGGTGTCGCCCGCCATCTGCGCCACCATCATCGCCAAGTTCGGCACCGAGGCCCAGAAGCAGCGGTGGCTGCCGCGCTTCGCCACCGGCGAGCTCAAGATGGCCTTCGCCATCACCGAGCCCGACGCCGGATCGAACTCCCACAACCTCGGCCTGACCGCCACCAAGGACGGCGACGTCTACCGCCTGAACGGGCAGAAGTACTACATCTCCGGCGTCGACGAGTGCGAGGCGATCCTCGTCGTCACCAAGTCGGGCGTGGACCCCGACACCGGACGCGGGCGGCTGTCGCTGTTCGTGGTGGACACCGACACCCCCGGCCTCGACAAGCAGGTCCTGCCCGTCGAGATCACCGCACCGGAGAAGCAGTTCACCCTGTTCTTCGACAACGTCCAGGTCGACGCCGACCGGCTCATCGGCGAGGAGGGCGAGGGTCTGCGCCAGGTCTTCTACGGGCTCAACCCCGAGCGCATCCTGTCCGCCGCCACCGCCAACGGCATCGGCCGCTACGCGCTCGACAAGGCCGCCGAGTACGCCACGAGCCGCGAGGTGTGGGGCACGCCGATCGCGCGCCACCAGGGCATCGCCCACCCGTTGGCCAAGTGCAAGGTCGAGGTGGAGCTGGCCCGGGTGATGACCGACAAGGCCGCGTGGTACTGCGACAACGACGGCGACTCGCCCCTGGCCGGCGAGACGGCCAACATGGCGAAGTACGCGGCCGCCGAGGCGACGCTCGCCGCACTCGACCAGTCGATCCAGACCCACGGTGGCAACGGCATGTCGACCGAGTACGGCATCGCCGACCTCTGGGGCATGGCGCGACTGATGCGGATCGCGCCGGTCAGCCGCGAGATGATCCTCAACTACGTGGCCCAGCACTCGCTCGGTCTGCCCCGCTCCTACTGAGCGATACCTCCTGAGCGACCGGCGCGGGTGCGCCGGTCGACCGCGCCGCACGCGCTGACCGCGCAGGACCGCCGCAGGCGTGGCGACCGGTCGACCACCCGCGGCCGGCAACCCTCGACCACCACTTGAGCCTTTGCCGTCGCGCCCGCTGACGGGCGGCGACGCTCCCGCCGGCCCAGGCAACCGACCCGCCGCGGCGGCGCCGACACGCGTCGCGCGCGCCTCTCGTGACATCGCCCCGGCACCCGCTCCGGGCCCGCGTCGCGGATTGCAACGAACCTGCAACCGACCCGCACCGGTGCACCCCGGGTTGATGCATCCCTCAAGTCCAGGTGGTGCCCGGACGATAGGTGCGTAGGTGGAATTACGCCTAGGACCGGGGATTTCCCGCATTTACTCTGCCGAAAGAGCACCATGCACCGAACGACAGGTCACCACCGCAGTCCGGCCAGGAGCCGGAGTGACGGGCTGGGCACAGCCCGGGTGTCGCGTCGCGCCCTCATGGAGAAGCGACGGGGCGGCGACGACGGGGTCACCCTCATCGAGGTCCTGGTGGCCGGTGTCGTCCTGCTGATCGTCATGATCCCGATGGGCATCCTGTTGACCAACGTGTCCTCGGCGGCCGCCCAGGCCCGCCAGCACCAGGCCGCCCAGCAGCTCGCCGACTCCTGGATCCAGGTCCTGTCCAACTCGAACCTGGGGCCACCCACCTCGGGTGGCACGGTGCTCACGAACCAACCGACGCTGCTCACGAGCGCCACCACGACAGCCGTCGGCACTCCCGCCCTGGCCGACGCGAACGGTCTGACCTCCAGTGAGGGCACCGTCTTCAAGTCCTCGGCCGAGTACACCGAGAACCTCGTCAACGGGGTCGGCCAGTCCGACCTGTGCTCGGCGGGCACGCCGCCCAGCCCCACGCATCCCGGCGTCATCCAGCTCCAGGTGACGGTCACGTGGGGCCACAATTTCGCCAACTCCCTTTCCGAGGTCACCGAGATCGACTACCCGAAGCCCGGCGTCCAGTCGCAGGGGTTCATGGCCATCACCGTGTCGAACGTGCTCGAGGATGACGTGCTGAACAACTCCCCCAAGACCCGACTCCAAGCCGTTCCCGTCGTGGTGACCCAGACCGCCACCCCGTCCGGCCCCCTCAACCTTTCGCCCAACCCGTACGTCCTGTACCCCGATCTCAACGGCTGCATCTTCGCCCAGTTGCCCCAGGGCACCTACGACGTGGCCACCGGTCAGCCCGGAACGGTCTACCCCGGGTACTCCGACACCCCCAACATCCCGGGCTACTCCGGGCCCCCTCTGCAGCCGGCGTTCGTGGACACCGCCAACAACAGCACCGAGGACAAGCCCGGCCAGCCCGTCCAGGTGACCGCGGAGACGGTCGTGCAGCTCGGCGGGTTCGACGAAGGCATCAATGTCAATCTGTCGTACGGCGGGCCGTCGGCGGTCGACTCCGGTGTCGACTGTCCCGGAGCTGCCGGGCTCACCTGCGTGACCACGGGCGACGGGTCGACCGGCGCCTCTGCGGCGTGGGGTGGTGCGGGCTCGAACTGGACCTCCACCACGCTGTCGAACGGGACCCACCTCAACCAGGTCGACTGCACCGACAGCACGCCGTCCAAGTGTGTGGCCGTCGGCTACCTCGGCGGCAACGGCCTGATCTACAGCACCACGTCGGACCTCAACACCACGACCGTCGACTCGGTGCCCACCGGAGTCACCGACATCACCCAGGTCGTCTGTCCCTCCACCCAGGGTTGCTACGCGCTCGGTACGAGTGCGAGCGGACCGGTGCTGTTGGCGGGGCGGGTCGGATCCGGCACGGACGTCTGGAGGAAGGTCACCCCCGCGGTGCCGTTCACCGCGATGAACTCGATCGCCTGTCCCACCTCGACCACGTGTGAGCTGACCTACGCCACGGCATCGGGAGCAGGTGTGATCCGCCTCGACGGTGACCCGGCGACGCTCGGCGGCAACCCGGCGTGGACCCCGACCTCCACCGCCGATTCGCTGCCGACCACCTACACCGTGGCCTCCATCGGCACCCTCTCGTGTCCCTCCGCCACCGTGTGCGTGGCCACCGCCACGGGCGACGCCTCCAGCCCGAGTGACGGGACCGTGGTCGAGGCGACCATCGCCCCCAGCGGTCCGAGCGCGTGGGCTGCCGAGGCCACCTTCCCCGTCGGTGCCACCTCGGTGAACGGGATCTCGTGCGTCGGCACGAACTGCGTGGCCATCGGCAACGCCTCGCCGAACTCCGTCGGTACGGCTGCCGTGTGGACGGGCGACCTGACCTCGACCCCGGACAACTGGGTCCAGTCGAACCGCCTCCCGGCCTCCGTCGAGAACGTCAGCGGCGTGGCCTGCGGTCAGCCGTCCCCGGGCGACGCCGCCGACTGCGTGATCACCGCCGAGTCCTCGAACGGTGCCGGCTCGGGTCAGCTCCTGACCGGGTCGCTCAATGGCGGAAGCTGGACGTGGGGCTACGCCGTCCCGACTTCGGCACCCACCGTGCAGTACTACGTCGGCGTCGCCTGCGAGAACCCACCGTCCGCCGGTGCGTCGACCTGCGCAGCCGTGGGCGCGACAGCTTCCGGTCCGGTCGTCATGGCCTCGTCCACCGGCCCCGGGGGCTCATGGTCGGTCAAGACTCCGACGACGCTGAACGGTGCCACCGTCCAGCGGATCCCGGTCCAGGTCGCGCCGAACGGGATCGCCGCATGGTCGACACAGGTCGCCGCCAGCCCGGGTTCGGCCAACGCCACCGTCCTCCCGAAAGTGCTCTACCCGCAGGCCAACGGCTACTACATCTCGGCGGGGGACTGCTCCAGCGAGAGCTCGGTGACATCATCCCTGACCGCGCTTCCCGGCGGCACGACATCGGCGACCGTCCCGCTCGGACTCCTGCCGCTCCAACTCTTTCTCCCGAACGGGGCACCGGCCGCCGGTGCGACCCTGACCCTGACTGCGACGTCCTGCGGTGGCGTCGGTGACACCTACAACATGCCCATCACGGATGCCACGGGCATGTCGATGGATTCGGTGCCCTACGGCACCTACACGTACTCGGTCACGCTCGGCGGCACCGCCGTGGCGCCGACCAACCTCACGCTGAACGTGCAGCCGAATAACGTGCAGGTCACCAACAACCTGACGTCGACATCGACGTCGACCTTCCTTCCCGGTCTCGTCCAGGTGCCGGCGTGATCGCCGCCCTCCGCCAGCGTCCTCGGGACGACGACGGCATGACGATGGTCGAGTTGATCATCACGTCCGCCGTGCTGGTCGTCCTGCTCGGCATGGTGCTCCTCTCGATGAACCTCATCGAGTCCCTCGACGCCAACGTCACCGCCCAGTACCAGGAGTTCGACCAGGTGATCCCGGCACTCGCACCTCTGCGGACACTCGTCGCCGCCGAGGTGGAGCCCGCACCGACCAACGCCGGCGTGCCGTTGCCGGCTAATCCGGACCCCAATGGAGCGCAGGCGCCGGCGCCGGGGTTCCAGTCCATCGGCAACTTCTCCGCCACATGGACCACCAACGTGGGGACCAACTACGACAACGTCGTCGGGGCCAGCAACTGCCCCTCGCTGTGCACGGCCGGCCCGGCCCAGGTCGTCGCCGAAGAACTCGACGGAAACGGCAACCCGGTCGTCTCCACGTCCGCCGGACCGAACACCACCTGCTCGTCCAAGAGCCCGTGCAGCTTTCAGGTGCGGCTGTACCTGCCCATGATGAGTGCCACGTCCCCGGGCACCTCGACCTGCCCGGTGCCCATCAACGGGACGCCCAACGGGACCTGCCAGTACTCGAGCTCGTACAAGCTCATCTCGAACATCCAGGACGTCGTCAACAATCCCGCCTCGGTCGACGGCTCCGGCAACCCGCTCCACCCGATCTTCACCTACACCGTGGCCGACGCCACCACGGCCAACCCCCTCCTGTTGACCGCGGCCATGATCAACAACCCGAGCGGCGTCATCTCCGGGTCCCAGCCGTTGAACACCTGCACCGGCACCACCGGGCTGCTCTGCCCGCTCGACGACATCCAGAGCGTGACCATCCACCTGAGGGTCCAGAGGCCCGCCACCAACTCCTCCGGCGTGGTGGACAACACGATCGTCGAGTACCGCCAGCCGCTGAGCGCGATCTCCGGCTGCTACTCGTACCAGTACTCCAACCAATGTGATCCCTACGAGGGCTAGGCGAACCATGAACGCACTGACAGCACTGCAGCGGCACCAGCGGAGCGCCCGGACACATCGGGCCACGCAGCGTGGTGCCTCGGGACGGACCGACCTCGGACAGACGGCGATCGTCGCCGTCCTGGCCCTCACCCTCATCATCGGCGTCATCGGGGGAACCCTCGTCCTCACCGTGGTCGCGTCGGCGCCGATCCAGCAGACCGCAGCCCTCGCCGACTACTCCAACCAGGCAGTCACGGCCGGCGAGAACGCCTACGTCACGGCGGTCAACGCCAACCCGGGCCTCGCCTACTGCAGCACCCAAACCGTCGGCACGGGCAAGTGCCTTGGCATCAACTACGGCGAGTGGACGCCCATCACCGGCACTGCCTCGACCGACACCGGTGCGGAGTACTACACGTACGGCAACCCGCAGCCGACGTTCGACCCGACGACGCACGAGCTCACCAACTTGGCGGTCGAGGTGGTCGGCGCGGCCAAGGACCCCCAGAGCTCCACCGGCTACATCTTCGCCCACAAGGTCCTCAACCTCGCGCCGAAGAACGGCTTCCTCTCCCACGTGTGGTGGTCGAACTTCGAGTCCGAGCCCTTCCAGCTCTCGGGGGCCCAGGACACGGCCAGCAGCTGCAAGTACTTCTGGGCCGTCCGGGCGGGGCAGGTCGCCTCCAACCCGTGCACCGGGGTCGAGTGGCAGTCCGGGGACGCGGTCACCGGACCGGTCTTCTCCAACGACTCGCTGTACACGACAGGAAGTCCCTCCTTCAGCCCCAATCCCAGCACCGCAGACCCGCAGTGCGAGTACATCAGCGGCACGGGCTACGGGACCTGCACCACCGACACCCCCAAGACCTACGGCCAGCCGCAGCAGAACCCCCCGGCCGACAACTCGCAGTTGGCGGCCACCGCCATCCAGGGCGGTTGCTACTACACGGGACCGACCTCGATCTCCTTCACCACCAACGGCCAGATGACGGTGGTGAGCAAGGAGTCCCCCAACTACCCCGGCACCCTCACCCAGCAGCAGCCGAGCACCAACCTCAACACCTGCCCGACCAACGGGTCCGGCGCCTTCCCCAGCAACGGCGTGGTCTACGTCGCCGCGGCCACCGGGACCTGGCCGTCGTCGGACAACCCCTTCTACTCCTCGACCTCCGGGCTGTCCCAGCTCTCCACCTGCGGAGGGTCGAGCTGCTACTACGACCAGTCGACCAACTCGACGACCGAGGGTGACGCCTTCGTGGGCGACGCCTGGACCAGCGGCGGATTCTCCGGCCACCTCACCATCGCCGCCAGCAACAACGTGATCATCGACAACGAGATCATCTACAACGACTGCACGTTCGGCACCCCGGTGTCCCCGGCCGTCTGGACGGCCTGTGCCTACAACAACGCCACCGGGTCCACCCCCAACGACGTGCTCGGCCTGATCGCCAACAACTACATCGAAGTGAACCGGCCCCTCTACAACGACTCGGCGAGTGGCGGCAACAAGGGGAATCCGCTGCCCGACTGCAACGGCACCACCTGGGTGCCGCCCCTCTGTGACCCCTCGACGTCGCAGGGGGACCCGACCAGCACCCAGCAGGGCCTCACCATCGAGGCGGCCCTCCTGGCCCTCAACCAGTCCTTCGTGGTCAACAACTACAACGTGTCCGGCAGCGAGGGGATCCTCGGCGTCTACGGATCGATCCAGCAGGACGCCCGCGGGCCAGTCGGCCTGGCCGGCGGGGGCACCGGCTACCTCAAGAACTACTTCTACGACTCACGGCTCCCGCTCTACAGCCCGCCCCACTACCTCACCCCGGGAACGCCGTCCTGGGCACTGGACTCGTCGGTCGAGAGCTACACCGGGAAGTGCCCGACGATGCCCCCGGCCCAGTCGGTGCCCACCGTGCAGACCAGCGGGGACCTCACCTTCAACCAGTCGGGCTGGACGGCCTGCACC
>PMFY01000122.1 GCA_003157945.1 Acidimicrobiaceae bacterium
GGGCGAGGTGGGCGTAGAGGGGCCCCACGAAGCCGTAGTCGGCGATCGTCGGCCGCCCGCCGAGCAGGAACGGGGAGCCCGCCAGGTGGGCGTCGAAGAGCGCCAGGAACTCCTCGTAGGAGCGTTCGATCTCGGGCACCAGCTCCTCGGTCACCCCGAAGGCGGCGGTGGCGCCGCGCATGCGCTCCGAGGCGAAGGCGAACACGGCGTCCCGCGTGGCGTCGTCGGCCCCCACGGTGAGGGCGGCGCTGAAGTCCTTGGACAGGAACGCCACGTTCGTGTCGTCGAAGTCCCAGCGGTAGTGCATCGCCGGCCGGAGNNAGGCCCTCGCCGCCGAACAGCTCGAGCAGATGGGCCACGGTGCGCTGGACCGCGGTCGCGGGGTAGGCGGAGCGCTCGGGCGGCACCGTGGCGTCGAGGTGGTCGATGATGTCGACGGTGTCCTGGACGATGGTGCCGTCGGGTGTCTGCAGCACCGGGATGATCCACCGGCCGATGACCGGCTCGATCTCGCCGCTGTAGCGGGGGTCACCCGGTGCCCGCTCGACGTAGCCGATGCGGTGGGTGCGCAGGTAGGAGCGGGCCTTGCCCGAGTAGAGCGAGGCGGGCATGGCGTACAGGACGTAGGGGTCCATGACGGGTCTCCTGTTCCGTGGGGACGGTCGGCTGCCGCGGTGTGGGTGGCCGGCCGTCGGGTCCGGTTGGCGAGTGTATCTTCTGTCAGCTACCTTGACACATGTCATCGGGATTGACAGAAGTGGTGGCCGCCCGAGCGGGCGGGCATCCGGGGGAGGACCGGCAATGGACATCGAAGTCGCACGCGGCCAGCTGCAGCGGTGGCGGACGGTGGAGTCCGCCCCCCGTGACCTCGCCGAGGGGGAGGTCCGACTGCGGGTCGAGCGGTTCGGCTTCTCGTCCAACAACGTCACGTACGCGGTGATCGGCGACATGCTCCACTACTGGGACTTCTTTCCGGCGTCCCCGGCGGACACCGGCGACGACACGAACTGGGGCCGGGTGCCGGCCTGGGGTTTCACCGAGGTGGTCGAGACCCGTTCCCCCGACGTGGTGGTGGGGGAGCGGCTCTTCGGTTTCGTGCCGATGTCGACCGAGCTGGTCGTCCTGGCCGGCCGAGCCGACGGTGCCACCGTCTCCGACGTGTCGCCCCACCGTGCCGGTCTCGCCGGTGCGTACAACAGCCTCCGGCGGTGTGCCGCCGACCCGACCTGGCGCCCCGACCGGGAGGAGCTGCAGATGCTCCTCTTCCCGCTCTTCCTCACCTCATACCTCATCGACGACTTCCTGGCCGACCCGGACGGCCCCGGGGCGACGCAGGTCATCGTCACCAGCGCCTCGGCGAAGACCTCGATCGGTCTCGCCCACCGGCTGCGGGCCCGTGGGCGGCACGCCGTCGGCCTCACCTCGGCCGGCAACGCCGACTTCTGCCGGTCGCTCGGCGTCTATGACCAGGTGCTCGGTTACGACGACGTGGACTCGATCGCCGCCGATCCCTCCGTGCTGGTGGACGTGGCCGGGAACCAGGACGTCGTCGGTGCGGTGCACCGCCGCCTGGGCGCCGGGCTGGCCAGCTCCCTCATCGTCGGTGACACCCACTGGGACCACCCGCCGGACGCGGACGCCGGCGGACTGCCCGGACCGCCTCCCACGTTCTTCTTCGCACCCGGCCAGATGACCAAGCGGGCCGGCGACTGGGGTCCCGAGGAGCTGGACCGCCGGCTGGCCGCCGCCTGGGGCACCTACGCCGACTGGGTGGCGGGCTGGCTCACCCTGGAGCACGTCGCCGGCCCCGACGCCGTCATCGACGTCTTCCGCACCTATCTGTCCGGCCGCGTCGACCCACGGGTCGGCACGATCTGCACCCTCGCGACCCGGGAGGTCCCCGCATGAAGTTCGGCATCGTCTTCGCCAACACCGGCCCCTTCGTCGACCCGGAGGGCGCCGTCGGACTGGCCCGGGCCGCCGAGGCCGCGGGGTTCGAGTCGCTGTGGACCGTGGAGCACACGGTGGTGCCGGCCGGGTACGAGTCGACGTACCCCTACGACCGCTCGGGGCGGATGCCCGGCTCCGACGACGCGCCGATCCCGGACCCGCTGGTGTGGCTGGCCTTCCTCGCCTCGGCCACCACCACCATCAATCTGGCGACGGGGATCCTGATCCAGCCCCAGCGGAACCCGGTGGTCCTGGCCAAGGAGGTCGCCACCCTCGACCACCTGTCCGGCGGGCGCGTGCAGCTCGGCGTGGGCGTGGGCTGGTTGGAGGAGGAGTTCGACGCCATCGGCATCCCCTTCACCGAGCGCGGACGGCGCACCGATGACGGCATCGCCGCCATGCGGGCGCTGTGGAGCCAGGACCAGGCCACCTACGAGGGGGAGTTCACCTCGTTCACGGACTGCATCTGCCGGCCGCGCCCGGTCGGTGGCACCGTGCCCGTGCACATCGGTGGCCACACGGAGGTGGCGGCGCGGCGGGCGGGTCGCATCGGCGACGGGTTCTTCCCGGCGTCGGGAAGCCACGAGGTCCTCGGCGGGCTGTTCGATGTGGTCCGCCGCACCGCGGAGGAGTCGGGACGTGACCCGGCCACCATCGAGATCACCTGCGGCGGCAACGGCGTCTTCGGTCCCGGCGCACTCGACGAGGCGGCGGCCCTGGCCGAGCTCGGGGTCGACCGCATCGTGATCCCGTCCTTCCTCTTCTGGAAGGACACCGCCGCGGCACTCGCCGCCTACGGCGACGAGGTCATCGACCGGGTCTGACCGGGCCACCACCCGGGCCACCCCGGCCACCATCGACACGCCGCCGCAGGGTGGCCACAGGAAGGACGAGACCATGGAGTTGAGCGGACGCACCGCCGTCGTCACCGGAGCCGCCTCGGGAATCGGACTGGCGCTCACCGAGCGCTTCCTGTCCGAGGGGATGTCGGTCGTCATGGCCGACATCGAGCAGCCGGCCCTCGAGCGGGAGGCGGCCCGCATCGCCGACGCCGGCGGACGGGTGCTCCCGGTGGTGTGCGACGTGTCCGACCCGGACCAGGTGGCCGGCCTGCGGGACACCGCCGTCGCCGCCCACGGTGCCGTCCACCTGCTGTGCAACAACGCGGGCGTGGCCAACGGGCAGGTCAACCACCGGACGAAGCCCGGCACGTGGCAGTGGGTGGTGGGGGTGAACGTGCTGGGCCCCGCCTACGGGGTGAGCGCGTTCGTCCCGCTGATGCTCGAACAGGGTGAGGGCCATGTGGTCAACACGGCGTCGGAGGCCGGGCTCACGTCGTCGCCCGTGCTCGGTCCGTACCACGCCACCAAGTACGCCGTGGTGGGGCTGTCCGAGTCGCTGGCCATGGAGCTCGAGGGGACCGGTGTGGGCGTCACGTGCCTGTGCCCGGAGCTCGTGGCCACCCGGATCTTCGAGTCCACCCGCAACGCCCCCGAGGCCCTCGGGTTCCCGCCGCCCCCGGTCGTCCCGGTCGAGCAGATGGAGCAGTTCATGGCGACGGTGGCCATGGCCCCGGCCGACCTGGCCGCCGATGTGGCCTACGCGGTGCGTGCCGGGCGCTTCTGGGTCATCACCCATCAGGTGACGCTGGGGCGGGTCCACGACCGGAACCGGCGGCTCGAGCAGGGACACAATCCGAAGTTCGGCCACGGGGTCTAGGCGGATGGCGGCGGTGACGACGGCGCCGGAGGACGCGACGGCGCCGGACCGGGCGGTGGACGGCCGGTCGGCCATCCGCGACCGCAACCGCGACGCCGTGCTCGACGCCGTCCTCGACCTGTTCTCCGAGGACAACCTCAGCCCGGGACCCGAGGAGGTGGCGGAGCGGGCCGGACTGTCGGTGCGGTCCGTCTACCGCTATTTCGAGGACCACGACGCGCTCTCCCGGGCCGCCATCGAGCGTCAGCTCGAGCGGGTGGGCCCGCTGCTGCTGCTGCCGGCCATCGGCGAGGGCGCCCTCGACGAACGGATCGCCAGGTTCGTGGAGGTCCGGCTCCGCCTCCAGGCCGCGGCCGGGCCGGCCCTGCGGGCCACGCGGATCCGGGCCACGTTCGACCCGGTGGTGCGCGACCAGTTCGACGCCGACCGCATCCGCCTGCGGGAGCAGGTCGAGCGCCAGTTCGCCCCCGAGCTCACCGCCATGGCCCCGGACCGGGCCCGGGCCCGGCTCGCCGCGGTCGACGCCCTGTCGGCCTTCGAGTCCCTGGACCGGTACCTCGTGCACCTCGGGCTGGAGCCGGGCGAGGCGGGCGTCCTGCTGGCCGACGCCCTGTGCGCTCTGCTGACCGGCTGACCGACCACCACGACCACCCACCGGCCCGCGGGCCGCAGAAAGGAACGACACCATGGCAGACAGGCTGGAGTACCCCTTCGGGTCCATCGACGTGGGGACCGCAGGCCGCTGGATGCAGCTCCCGCCCGGGGACGACGGTGCGGTGTGGATGCTCAACCTCATGAAGTACAAGCCGCTGGCCGACTACGGCGACGGGGGTGGTCCGGCGATCACGGGCCGGGAGGCCGACGACGTCTATGCGCCGACCGCCGTCCTCGCCGATCTGGGTGCGACGGTGCCCCTCTTCGGCGACGTCATCCGCCAGGTGGCGGACGACGTCGCCTGGGAGCGCATCGGCATCGTCCGCTACCCGAGCCGGGCGTCGTTCTTCGAGATGCAGAGGCGGGACGACTTCAAGGCGCAGTACGTGCACAAGAAGGCCGGCATGGAGACGACCATCGTGATGGGCTGCGTCCCGCTCACCGTCGCCGAGCCGGCCGACGCCGGCCGCGGGCCGCTGGTCATGCGCGTACGCCGGTTCGCCGACGGCGCCGTGCCCGGACCGGATCCCGACGGCGTCGTGCCCGTGGCCCACTTCGCCGTCGACGGGGTCATCCTCGGTGACGGCCGCCGGTGGGACGACGTGCGCTTCGACCGGATGGCCGACGATGCGGTGGCGGACCTGGCCGACACGTCCGGCCTGGCCGACCAGGTCGTGGTGGTCATCGACCCGTTGATCGAGGACCTGATCGGGTCCGTCACGTCGGCGGGGGAGTGACCGGCAGTGGACGTGCTGCGCACACCTGACGATCGCTTCGCCGGCCTGCCGGACTATGACTTCGCACCCCACTACCGCGAGGTGGTGGCCGTCGACGGTACCCGTCTGCGGTTCCACCACCTGGACGAGGGACCCCGGGGCGCCGCTCCCGTCCTGCTGCTCCACGGCAACCCGACCTGGTGCTACCTCTACCGTCACATGGTCCCCGGACTCGTCGCCCGCGGCCACCGGGTCGTGGCGCTCGACCTGATGGGCCTCGGGCGCTCCGACAAGCCGGTCGACCGCGACGAGTTCACGATGGCGGCCCACACCGACTGGATGGGGCAGTGGCTCGAGGCCGAGGACCTGCGCGACATCACCCTGTTCTGTCAGGACTGGGGCGGGATGCTGGGCCTCGCCCTGCTGCCCGACCACGGGGACCGCTTCGCTCGGGTCGTGGCGTCCAACACCGGTCTGCCGGAGGGGCAGGGCGCCAACGAGTTCATCG
>PMFY01000058.1 GCA_003157945.1 Acidimicrobiaceae bacterium
GGTGCTCGGCGATGTTCATGTCCGCCATGACCTTCAGGCGGGTGGTGACGGCCGCGGCGATGGCCTTCGGACCGGTCGACACGTCGTGGAGCACGCCGTCGATGCGGTAGCGGATGCGCAGGTCCGCCGCGGTCGGTTCGATGTGGATGTCCGAGGCGCGCTCGTTCAGCGCCTGGAGGATCAGGAGGTTGACGTACCGGACGATCGGTGCCGTCTCGGTGGCGGTCTGGATGTCGTCGACGCCCGGCTCGGCCGTCGTACCGTCCATGCCGAGCGACGCCTCCATGGCCATGTCGGCCGCGTCACCGCTCGAGAACACCCGGTTGATGTAGGCGGTGATCTGGCTCCGGGTCGCCACCACCACGATGAAGTTGCTGCCGATGATCGTCCGCAGGTCGTCCATGGCGAACACGTCGGTCGGGTTCGAGGCCGCCACCACGGGTACCCCGTTGTCCATGGCGATGACGATGACGTTGTGGTGTCGTGCCGTCGTCTCGGGGATGGCGCTCGCCGTCGTCAGGTCCACACCGACCGTGTCGAGGTCGACGAACTGGAGCCCCATCTCCTGGGCCATGCCCCACATGAGGTCGGCCTCGGTGACCAGCTTCTGGTTGGTGAGGATGCGGGCGATGCTCTGGCCGGTCAGGTTGTGCTCTTCCAGCGCGAGGCTCATCGCCTCCACGGCGACACGACCGCCTTCGACGAGTGCCCGGGCCAGGGGTGGGAACGCGGCCAGCGTCTCGGTGTCCGGCACGCCAGGTGTCGGATTCTGTGTCTGGTAATTGGCCACGGCCTCAGCCACGAGGTCGGCGGCATCGCGGTCGGCGGCGGCGTCGGCCGCAGCGGCAGCTTCACCTTCGCCACTCTGCTCGAGCGACCGCGCCAGGTCGGCGAGCTGGTCGTCGGCGGCCGGCGACGACGGACCCGCTCCCGACACCGCCGCGTCGTCCATCAGTGGCGTCGGAGGTGGAGGAGGGGCAGGCACATCGAGTGGGGGCAGGGACGGGCCGGTGACGGTCGCCTCGCCGAAACTGGCCATCGCCTGGTCGAAGGCATCGTCGGGAACACCGATCTCGGTGGCCAGGTCGCCGAGCGAGGTGGCCGCGACCGGGGGCCCACCCTCGCGGAAGGCGAGTTCCAGGTACTTGTCGATCTGCTCGGGTGACGCGACCACGGAGATGAAGTCCCGTCCCAGGCTGGCCCGGATCGAGTCCACGGCGAGCAGGTCGTCCGGATCCGCGGTGGCGATGACCGGTGTGCCGAACTTCCGCTTCACGGCCACGACATGGTGGCGGCGCGACACCTCGACCGGCAGGATCGCCGCCGCAGTCGGGTCGACCCCGTAGCTGTCGAGGTCGACGAACTCGATCTCGCGTTCGTTCGCCATGTACCTCGTGGCCTCCACGTCGCTCATGGATCTCCCATCGGCACACTCGGGGCGGAGATTGAATGGGATTCTGCGACGGACCGTGAGCTGACCCGCCGGTGTCCGGTGGGAGTGGACACAGTTGACGGTCACCGGCACCCGGTCCCTCGGAAACCACCCCGCCCCTGCCTTTCCCGGGTGGCCCCACGTCCTTTCATGCCATCGTACGGTCCCGCACGCGCCCTTCCCGTTGCCGCACGGGTGCGGGATGGGTGCGAACACCACTCCCCCGTCGACGAAAGTCGCAGGTCACCGATGGTCCTGGCGCGCGCGGGTCCGAGCGGTGGGACGTTCCCCCACCGGGAGGCCGCCCCCGTCGGGTCACCCCCGAGGGGCGGCGGGCGTTCGGTCCACGGCGGGGCGGTCGCCCGGTGACCGGGGGGCGCGGCGGTAAGGTGACCCACCCGATCCGGCGAGCTGACGAGGTTCCACCATGGGGTCCAGGCGGGACACACCATCCACCACTCCGCCGCTGACGGACGCCCGGACACGCGCCGGGGCGCCCGTACGGGCGTGTCCCTCCCGTCCGGGACCGCGGCATTGAGCGATCCCTCCGCTTCCGTCGAATGGCTCGTGATCGTCGTGGCCGGGATCCTCGGGCTCCTCGTCGGCTCCTTCCTCAACGTCGTCATCTACCGGGCCCCGTTGGGCCTGTCGGTGTCGACTCCCCGATCCTTCTGCCCGACCTGTGACCGCACCCTGGCCTGGTGGGAGAACGTGCCGCTGCTGTCGTGGTTGGCGCTGCGCGGCCGCTGCCACACCTGCCATGAGCCCATCTCGATCCGGTACCCGCTCGTCGAACTGACGACCGGTGTCGCGTTCGCCCTGGTGGCCTGGGCCTGGCACGGCAACGCTTGCACCGCCGGCTACTGCGTGCTCGCCGCCACGGCGATCGCCGCCGCGCTGATCGAGTACGGCGGTAGCCGGACGCCGTTGTCGGTGGGGGCGGTCGGCGCCGGCCTCGGTGTCGTCCTCATCGTTGCGGCGGCGCTCTGGCTCGGCCGCGATGCCGTGGCCGTGTGGTCCGGGGTGGGGCTCGTGGTGGGTGCCGCAGTGTTCGGCGTGCTCCGGGCCGCGGACCCGGAGTGCCGCGACCCCCGCGGGCACGGTCGGGCGCTGCTGCCCGCCACCGGCTCCTGGCTGGGCGGCGCGGGCGCCGTGGCCGGGACCGCGGTGGTGGCGGGCGCGGTCGCCTGGGTGCTGGCGGCGTTCGTGTGCCTCGTCGTGCTCTGGGGTGCCGGGCGGCGGCGGGTCCACGCCGGGACGGGTCCGTCCGCAGACGGCCGACCGACGGCACCGATGCTGCCGGTCGCGTCCGCTCCGCTGGTGACGGGCATGGTCCTCGCCATGGTCGTGTCCCTCATCGTCGCAGGCTGACCCACCTACCATGGACTGATGGACCGCGTCGCGCCGACCGATCCCCCGTCCCCGGGTCCCGTGCTCCGCACGGTCATCGTCGACGACCACGAACTGCTCCGGGCCGGCACGCGCGGCATCCTCGACGGGGCGGACGGGTTCACCGTCGTCGGCGAGGCGGCGGATGCCGACGAGGCCCGCACGGTGGTGGCCGACACCGCACCCGAC
>PMFY01000429.1 GCA_003157945.1 Acidimicrobiaceae bacterium
TCGACAACACCCTGGCCACGCCCTACCTGTGCAATCCGCTGGCCCACGGGGCCGACATCGTCGTGCACTCGGCCACCAAATTCATCGGCGGCCACGGCACCTCGATCGGCGGCGTGATCGTCGACGGTGGCACCTTCGACTACGAGGGCAGCGGCCGGTTCCCCGGATTCACCGAGCCGGACCCGAGCTACCACGGCCTGGTCTTCGGCGACCTCCCCGACCCGCTGTTCCCGGCCCGGTTCGTGCTCAAGGCGCGCCTGCAGTACCTCCGCGACCTCGGTCCCGCGGTCACGCCGTTCAACTCGTTCCTGTTCATCCAGGGTGTCGAGACCCTCAGCCTCCGCATGGAGCGCCACGTCCAGAACGCCGCGGCGGTGGCGGCCTGGCTCGAGGCCCGCGACGAGGTGGCGTGGGTCGCCTACCCGGGTCTGGCGTCCAGCCCCTGGCACGCCCGCCAGCAGCAGTACCTACCGCGTGGTGGCGGGGCCATCCTGGCCTTCGGCATCGACGGGGGCGCCGACGCCGGTCGCCGGTTCATCGAGGGTCTCGAGCTGTTCAGCCACCTGGCCAACGTCGGGGACGTGCGCAGTCTCGCCATCCACCCGGCCTCGACCACGCACTCGCAGCTGACCGAGGCCGAGCAGGTCTCCACCGGCGTCACGCCGGACCTGGTCCGGCTGTGCATCGGCATCGAGTCGGTCGAGGACATCCTGGCCGACCTCGAGCTCGGGTTCGCCGCAGCAAAGGGGGCGTGACGGACGCTCCGGCAGCGCTGTCCTGGCAGCCCGGCGACGAGCCGGGCCGACGTCGCTTCGCCAGGCTGGCCGAGGGGGAGGGCGGGCTGCGGCTGGAGGGCGGTGCCACCCTCCCCGGGGTGACCGTCGCCTATGAGTCCTGGGGGACCCTGGATGCGGCGCGCTCGAATGCCGTGCTCCTCCTGCACGCACTGACCGGCGACTCGCACGCCGCCGGCCCGGCCGGTCGCGGGCACCCGACCCCGGGGTGGTGGGACCCGCTGATCGGCCCGGGCGCGGCCATCGACACCGACCGCTGGTACGTGGTGTGCCCCAACGTCCTCGGTGGCTGCCAGGGGACCACGGGGCCGTCGTCGCCCGCACCGGACGGGGTCCCCTGGGGCTCGCGCTTCCCGAGGCTGACCATCCGCGACCAGGTGTCCGCCGAGGTCCTGCTGGCCGACCACCTCGGCATCGACCGGTGGGCGGGCGTGGTGGGCGGATCGATGGGCGGCATGCGGGTGCTCGAATGGTGCGTCGGCCAGCCGGACCGTGTCGACCGCGCCGCCGTGCTGGCCGTCGGGGCCTCGGCCACCGCCGAGGAGATCGCCCTGTGCTCGGTCCAGTGCCGCGCCGTGCGACTCGACCCCGACTTCCAGGACGGTGACTACTACGGCACGGGCCGGGAGCCGGTGACCGGCATGGCCCTGGCTCGGGGGATCGGCCAGATCACCTACCGCACGGGGGCCGAGTTCGACCTCCGGTTCGGCCGCCGCCCCCAGGGCGAGGAGGACCCCCTGTCGGGCGGTCGGTTCGCCGTGGAGTCGTACCTCGCCTATCAGGGCGAGAAGCTCGCCCGGCGCTTCGACCCCAACTCGTACGTGGTGCTGAGCGAGGCGATGAACCGCCACGACATCGGGCGGGGACGGGGCGGTGTGACCGCAGCCCTGGCACGGGTGACCGCACGGGTCGAGGTGGCGGGCATCGACACCGATCGGCTCTATCCCCTGGCGCTGCAGCAGGACCTGGCCGGGCTGCTCCCCGGACGCCGCGCCTGCACGGTCATCACCTCCGAGTTCGGTCACGACGGCTTCCTGCTCGAGGCGGAGCAGGCGGGCGCGGTGGTGGCCGCCGCCCTCGGCGCCTGACCGGGCCGGGGACCCGGGCGCGGCGGTCCCGGGCAGGCTGCGGCGAGTGGGCCGGGGTGGGCGGCCCCTTGTAGGGTGGGCGCAGGCAGGGGATCCGGCCAGTGGCACCCCCGACGCCAGGACGACGGACACGACGACCGACACCGAGGCACCGTGGGGCACGAGGGACACAGTTTCGAGGCGGTGGAGGCGGTCGTGGCCAATCCGTTCCCACCCGGGACCGATCCTGAACTGGTCCGCCTCCCGGCCGTCGCCCGGGTGCGTTCCCCCGAGGACACCGAGGAGAACCACCTGCGCTACTGGCAGGCCCATCTGTGGGAGACCCTCCTCCGCTACCGCCGGGGCTACCGTGATCCCGCCTGCCCGGACCGGCTGCGCGCCGGCTACTTCGAGGTGGACCAGGCGGCCGTGCGGCTGGCCGAGCGGGCCACCTCCGGCTTCCCACTCGGTCCGATCGACTCCGTGGGCTGCCATTCGATGCTGAAGGAGCTCCGGGCCGGTGCGTTGGGCCTCGAGGCCACGGTCGCCGCGCTGTCCGAAGGGGGCGCGCTGTCCGACCGTGGCGCCGTGCCTGGTCCGGACGACTGGGTCCCCCCGGCGGCAACCGGGCCGGGCGTGATCGGCACGGACGTCGACGACCGGACCTCGGCCCCCCGGTCCGGCGAAGCGCCGCTGACCCGGGACCTGTACATGCGCCCGCCACCGGCGTCCTCGTCGAAGGGCTTCGACCTCAAGCTCAGCCTGCGCGGCGTCCGGGGCATGCGTCGCAACCGGTCGCTGGCCGGCGACGCGGCCCACGAGGTCGTACCGGAGGGCTGATCCGGCCGCACGGCGGTACGGTCGGCACGGCTGAACCGGCGGAACCGGCTGACGCGCTCAGCGCGCGGCGTACCAGGCGGCCAGGCGGCCGAGCCCCTCGTCGACATCCACCTCAGGTCGCCAGCGCAGGACCCGCTGGCTGGCGCGCTGGTCGAACCAGTGCGCCACCGACAGCTGGCGGGCGGCGAAGTGGGTCAGCGGCGGCTCGTCACCGGGCCACATGCGGCCGACGAGTCGGCCGACCACGGACGCCACCGGCGCGGGCACCGATCGGATCGCCTCGTCGAGCCCGGCCGCCCGCAGGATGCCCTCGACGAGTTCCACCAGTGGTCGGGGGTCGTCACCGGTGACGACCCAGGGGCACCCCCAGGCCTCGTCGGTGTCCGCCGTGCGGTCGAGTCCCGCCACGACCGCGGCAGCGGCGTCGTCCACGTAGGTGGTGTCGACGAGGGACCGTCCGTGGTCGGGCAGGGCCAGGCGCCCCTGGCGGGCCCGTTCCACGATCCGACCGATCAGCTGGGTATCGCCGGGACCCCAGACGAGGTGGGGGCGCAGGACCACGGTGGGCACGCTCGACCGTCGGAGTACCAGGCGTTCGGCCAGCGCCTTGGTGTGGGTGTAGGCGTCGTCCCCGGCGTAGCGCGCTTCCCCGGCCCCGGCGCCGACGGCCGGCCGGTCGTCGAAGGCCACCGACGGCGACGACACGTGGACGAGCCGACCGCAGCGGGCGGCCGCCGACACCACGTTCTGGGTGCCCGTCACGTTCACGGCGTAGGCAGCGCCCCACGGCGGTCGGGGCGCGACCAGGGCGGCCAGGTGCACGATGGCGTCGTGCCCGCGGGCGGCGNNGGCGAGGTGGACGACGGCGTCGTGCCCTTCGGTGGCCGAACGGACCGCGTCGCCGTCCCGCACGTCGCCCAGGACGTCGGCGGCGCCCGTGTCGCTCGGTCGACGTTGGAAGCAGGTCACGGCGTCGCCCCGCGCCAGCAGCTGCCGGGCGACGGCGCTCCCGA
>PMFY01000458.1 GCA_003157945.1 Acidimicrobiaceae bacterium
GACCACCTCGCCGGCCTCGACCACGGCCAACGGCGTGCCGTCGGCGACGAGCCCGCCGACGTCGACATCGAGGTAGGTCAACGTGCCGGCCACCGGGCTGCGGACCACGTGCTCCATCTTCATCGACTCGAGGACCACCACGACAGTGCCCGCCGACACCGCTCCACCGACCGGCACCGGCAGCAGCACCACGGTGCCCTGCAGCGGCGCGACGAGCCGCACCTCTTCGCCCGGCGTCAGGCCCGGCCCGTCCCCGTTGGCGGCACCCACCCGGATCAGGCCGGGGTCATCGGGTAGATCGAGGACTCGACGGCCAGGGCGGCGATGGCCGCCGCCCGCTCGTCCGGCGTCAACGGGGCGTAGTCGACCGCCGCCGTCAACGCCGCCGTCAGGACCCGGGTGTCGCCCGGCGTGCAGAAGGCGTGGACGCCCGGGGTCGACAGTGCGAAGCGCACGCCGCGCGCCACGTCGTCGGCCTCGGTCCACGGCTCGTACCAGG
Source organism: Acidimicrobiaceae bacterium (assembly GCA_003157945.1). Next base: position 500 of record PMFY01000458.1, read on the forward strand.
TGTCGGCGGTCGCCGGTCGACCGGCCCACGGGCGGGCGGCGGCGGCCTTGATGGCCATGACGCCCACGTCGTGCCCGGCTGCGTACTCGAGCAGCGCCTCGGCGTCGCGGCGGTAGTCCGGGTCCGCCCACAGGCGCGGATACACGGGGAACATGACGGTGTCGAGGTCGTACCGGCGAAGGGCCTCGAGCTGGGCCGCGGGGGTGGTGTGCTCGTGGCCGGTGATGCCGACCCACCGGGTGAGTCCCTCGTCGCGCGCCGCCAGGATCGCCGCGACGGCCCCGGCCCGGGCGTCGAGTTCGGCCAGGTCGGTGACGGCGTGCAGCTGGTAGAGGTCGAAGTGGTCGCATCGCAGCAGGGCCAGCGAGTCCTCGAGCTGGGCCCGCACGCCCCCCGGGTCGTGGCGCAGCGTCTTGCAGGCGACGAAGAGCTGGTCCCGGATGGCGGGGATCAGCGGACCGAGCAGCTCCTGGGCCCGCCCGTACTGGGGGGCCACGTCGAGGTGGTTCACCCCCGACGCCATCGCCTCGGCGAACGATGCCGCCGTCGTCTCCGGGTCCGACCGGGCGAATGCCGCACCGCCGAGGACGGCGACCGAGGAGAGGTGCCCCGTGCGTCCGAGTCTGCGTCGCTCCACGGCGTCAACCGTAGTGCGGCACCCGTCCGGCCGGGGGAGCCGGGGACCGGGTCAGGAGGCTGCCGCGGCGTCCCGGGCCGACTCCCAGGCCTGCAGCATGGTGCCGAAGTGCATCGGGTTGTACACGTCCTCCTCGGAGGACCATCGGCCGTCACCGGCGTACTTCAGGATCGTGATGTTGTACTCCTGGTGGATGCTGCCGTCGCCGGGGTCCCGCATCCGGTTCCACACCTGGCAGATCACCCAGCCGCGGTCCTCGTCGATCGTGTACCACTCGATCGGGAATTCCGGCATCTCGCTCCCGGGATACTCCGACATCGTCTTCTGGATCCATTCGTAGATGGCCTGACGACCGTGCATCCTGCCGTAGAGGTGCTCGATGTACTCGGCGTCCTCGGTGAACAGGTCGGTCCACGGGCGCCAGTCGCCGCTGGCACCCGAGGTGGCCGCCCGGCGCTGGTACTCGCCGAACGCCTCGTCGATCTCGGCCCTTGACCACTGTCCCACGATGTCTCCTGACCGGCCCGGTGGGCCACGCCCACAGTGTGCGTCGCCGGGGGACCCGGGTCAACGGGCCCGGTCACCCGCCGGCGGTCGTAGCATGGCGGCACACGGAAGACGGGTGGTACCGATGACTGAGTCCTGGCGGGTCCTGACCCTGGGGGACCGCGACCCGGTCGCCCCCGTCGAGGAGGTCGTGCGCCTCATCGACCTGGCCGGGACGGCGACAGGCGCCGCCTACAGCCGGAGCGACGTGGTCGAGGCGCTGCACGAGCACCAGCCCGCCGTGGTGGCGGTCTCCCCGGCCGGCGAACTCGTCGGTGCCGTCGTCGCCCGGGTGGCCGGTCCCGACGCCCACGTGCTCGCCTTCGTGCTCCACCCGGGGTGGCGCCGCCGGGGCATCGGCTCGGCGCTGCTCCGCCAACTCGACCAGGAGATCATCCACCGGGGCTCGTCGCGCCTCCTCGCCGCGGTCCCGTCGGGACAGGCGGGTGAGGACGCCTTCGACAACCAGGGCTTCACCCGGCTCGAGGGATTCCATCTCTACGCCCGTGACGCCTCCATGGTCCCCGAGGAACTGGCCATCGTCGAGCGCTTCGGGGGCTCGGTCCCCCGCGACGGACTGTGGGAGTCGATGATGGGCTTCTCGTCCGCCAAGGAACTCCTGGACCGGCGGGTCGTGGCCCCGCTGGCCCACACCGAGCTGGCCGACCGGCTGGGCCTGCACCCGCCCGCCGCCGTCCTCCTGTTCGGCCCGCCCGGCACCGGCAAGACGTCGTTCGCCCGGGCGATCGCCTCGCGGCTGTCCTGGGCCTTCGTCGAGCTGCACCCGTCGCTCCTCGGCCAGGGTGTGGACGGTGCCCGTGCCCTCCGCGACGCGCTGGGCGAGCTCGGTCGGGTCGACCGGCTGGTGACGTTCATCGATGAGGCGGACGAGATCGCCTCGGACCGGGCGGAGCGACCCGACAGCCAGCCACTGGTGAACGAGCTCCTGAAGGCCGTGCCGCAGTTCAAGTCCCGACCCGATCGCCTGATGGTCATGGCCACGAACTCGATCGCCGCCATCGACCCGGCGCTCCTGCGCCCGGGCCGCTTCGACCTCATCATCCCCGTCGGGGCGCCCGACGACGGTGAGCGGGCGGAGCTCGCCGCCCAATTCCTCCCGACGGGCGACCCCGTCGAGGTGGCGGCGCGCACCCCGGGGTTCACGCCGGCCGACTTCGCCCTGGTCGCCCAGCGCGCCGCCCAGCTGGCGTTCGACCGGGCCCTCGACGGGCAGGGGGCCGAGGTCACCCCGGAGGACATCCTGGCGGCGGTGGCCACCACCCGACCCTCCGTGAGCCCCGAATCGGCCGAGCAGTTCGCCCGGGAGGCGGGCCGCTTCGCCCGCCTCTGAGCCCACCGGCGGCGGCCCCCCTCATCCCTGCCGGAGCAGGTCCTCCCAGGCGACGCCCAGTGCGGAATCGTCCCCGTCGACCTCCACGACCTTCCATCGGCCGGACGCGCCGGAGGTGATGCTGACCGCCCGTCGCGCCACCCCGAGGGCGTCGGCCACCGCGTCCACGACCGCGCGGTTGGCGCGGCCGTCGGTCGCCGGCTCGCGCACCCGGACCACCAGCGACCCGTCGTGGGACCCGCCCACCGAGGCACGTGAGGAGCGGGGCCGGACGAGGACGGAGCGCTTCACCGGGCCAGACTGCCACGTCCGTCCCGCCCGTCCCGCCCGGCGGCGCGGGCGGCGCCGCGGAACCACCCGTCCCACCGGGATAGAACGGAGGCATGCCCGCACGCGAGCTGGTCGTCCTCGGCTCCGCCAGCCAGTCCCCCACCCGTCGCCGCAACCACAACGGCTACCTGCTGCGCTGGGACGACCGGTCGGTGCTCTTCGACCCCGGCGAGGGGACCCAGCGCCAGCTGCTGTTCGCCGGGGCCTCCCCCACCGGGATCCACCACATCTGCGTGACCCACTTCCACGGCGACCACTGCCTCGGCCTGCCCGGGATCCTGCAACGGCTGTCACTCGACCGGGTCGCCCACCCCGTCGAGGTGCTGTTCCCGGCGTCGGGCCGGGACTACTTCGATCGGTTGCGCCACGCCTCGGCCTTCCATGACCACCTCGACGTGCGCCCCGTGCCCGTGGCGGACGACGGCCCCGCATCGACCGGCGGGCCGTTCACCATCGAGGCGGTCCGGCTCGACCACGAGCCCGAGACGTTCGGCTGGCGGGTGGTCGAACCCGACGGCGTGCGGATGCTGCCGGACCGGCTGGAGGCCGCCGGCATCCGGGGTCCCGACGTCGGCGTGCTGGCCGCCACCGGTGTCCTCGACCGACCGGAGGGACCGGTCCGCCTCGAGGACGTCAGCGCACGCCGGGCCGGCCAGAGGATGGCCTTCGTCATGGACACCGGCATGTGCGACGCCGCCGTCGAGTTGGCCGCCGGGGCCGACCTCGTGGTGTGCGAGGCCACCTTCGCCTCGGCCGACCGGGACCTGGCCCGTCGCTACCGCCACCTGACCGCGGCCGACGCCGGCCGGGTGGCCCGCGACGCCGGTGCCCGGCGACTGGTCATCACCCACTTCTCCCAGCGCTACCCGGACGCCCGGGTCCTGCTCGACGAGGCCGCCGCCGTGTTCCCCGACGTGGTGGCCGCCGAGGACCTGGCCCGGGTGGCCGTGCCCACCCGGGCGCGCTGAGCGGCCGCCCGGCCCGGCCGTCGGGTCAGGAGGCCGTACCGAAGTACGTGTCGCGCAGTGACCGCTTCAGGATCTTGCCCGAGGCGTTGCGGGGCAGCTGCTCGTCGGCGAAGGCGATCCGGCTGGGGACCTTGAACGGGGCGATCGACTCGGCCAGGAAGTCCTGCAGGGTGTCGGCGTCGAGGTCGGAGCCGGGTTGGCGCAGGATCACACAGGCGACCTCCTCACCGAGGCGCTCGTGGGGGACACCGAACACCGCCGCCTCGTAGACGTCGCCGTGCTCGTAGATGGCGCTCTCCACCTCGGCGCAGTAGACGTTCTC
>PMFY01000182.1 GCA_003157945.1 Acidimicrobiaceae bacterium
ACCGTGAAGGTGCCCGCCGATCCCTCGTCGAAGGTGGTGCTGTCACCGGAGGTGATGGCCGGTGGCCCGTCCACCGTGAGGGTGAAGGACTGGCTGGCGTCCGGGCTCTGGCCGTTGGTGGCACCGATGGTGAGCGGGTAGACGCCCTGGGTCCCGGTGGCGGGGGTTCCCGCCAGTGTGCCCGTGCCGTTGCCGTTGTCGACGAAGCTGACCCCGGTGGGCAGCGCACCCGACTCCGACAGCGCCGGGACCGGTGTGCCGGTCGTGGTCACCGAGAAGGAGCCGCTGCTCCCTTCGGTGAAGGTCGTGGCCGCGGCCGAGGTGATGACCGGAGGTCCGTCGACCGTCAGCGTGAAGGACTGGTGGGCGACGGGTGCGATCCCGTTGGTCGCCGAGATGCTCAGGTTGTAGGCCCCGTTGCTCCCAGTGGCGGGCGTGCCCGACAGGGTGGCCGTGCCGTCCCCGTTGTTGACGAAGGTGACGCCGCTCGGCAGCGCCCCCGACTCGGTCAGCGTGGCGTTCGGATTCCCGGTACTGGTCACGGTGAACGTCCCGGCACTGCCCTCGGCGAACGTGGTGCTGGCCGCCGAGGTGATGGACGGGGGGACACCGATGGCCACCGGGTTGTTCGAGGCATTGGCTGAAGGCCCGGTGCCCACCGAGCTCACCGCGGCCACCGAGAGGTTGTAGGAGTCGCCGTTGGTCAGGCCCGTCAGGGTCTCGGAGGTTGCCGTCGAGTTGAAGGTCTGGGTCACGACGGAGCCGGCACCGGTCGGTGTGGCCTTCACCGTGTAGCCGGTGATCGACGCCGTGCCCGGATCGGCCGGCGCGCTCCAACTCACGGTGGACTGTCCGGTACCGCCAGTGGCGGTCACCCCGCTCGGGGCGCCGGGCAGAGCCGACCAGGTCAGGCTCACGGTACCGGGGCAGCCGGCGTCGGCACTGGCCTTGCCACTGGAGGTGGTACCCGTGCCCCCGGCACCGGTGGAGGCGCCGGAGGTCCCCTGCGAGGTGTGGACGCCGCATGCCGTGGTCGACGTGCCCGTGCCGGCCGTGAACTTCGGGTTGGTGCCGCTGGTGAAGCTCGTCAGCGCCGAGGTGGACACCCAGGAGGAGCCCGCACCACCGGCGCCGGCGCCGAGCGACGGGGCGATGAGGCAGTCGTTGCCGGCCCCGCCGCCACCGCCGTAGTAGCCACCACCGCCGCCGCCACCGCCCTGGTGGTCGGTGCTGGAGGTGTTCGTTCCGCCCGCTGCGCCGTTGCCCGCGGCGTTGGCACCGGCTCCGGCCGTGCCGGCCGGTCCACTACCACCGCTGAGGACGGCGCCGCCGGCTCCGCCCGTGTTGTCGGCCGCACCCGTTCCGCCGGTCGTGGCCGTCACGCCACCGGTGCCGCTGGGGGCGCCGAGGCCGCCGCCACCACCGCCGCCGGCGGCCTGCTTGTCCGAGTCGGAGCCGCCGCCACCGCCGCCGAAGCCCTGGCCGCTGGTCGAGCCGCCGGGTGCGGTGGGATTGGACTCGGAGGTCGCCCCGGTCCCGGTGATGGCGCCACCGTTGCCGACACCGCCGTTGCCACCGTTGCCGCGGCAGCCACCGCCGCCGGCACCGCCGCCACCCGCGGTCACCGCGAGGAGGCCGGCGCACGGCGAGCCGGCCGTGCCGTAGACGCACACGGCCGACGAGCCACCACCGGCCCCGCCGCCCGAGCTGTTCGAGACCGAGGTCTGCTCGCCGCCGTTGCCGCCGTTGGAGTAGCCCGTACCGCCGGCTCCGCCGGTGATGGCCGAGCTGGTGTTCTCCGAACCGCCGCCGCCACCGCAGCCGATCATCGCCGCGACGGTCTCACCGGCCGACACGTTGAAGGTTCCCAGCACCTGGCCGCCACCGCCGCCGGCGCCGGTGTTGGCCTCGTTGCCGAGTCCGTCGAGACTTGAGCCGCCGCCACCGCCGCCGCCGCCGATCAGGGTGACGGTGGCACTGCCACCGCCGGTCTGCGCGCTCAGCGTCGTCACGTACCAGGTGCCGCACGCCAGGGTGGACGGCGCGGCGCCACCCGAGGTGGTGAACCATGTCGGTGTGGGAGAGACCGCCCCGGCCGGGGCGGCGGTGGTGACATCGGTCACCGCCGAAACGGCCATGACGCCGCCACCCAGTGCCAAGGCCATCACCACCGTGCCCAGCGACCTGAGCCCTCGGGTCCTGTTCCGCAGACCGTTCATCGCACCGCTCTCCTCTGTTTCGTCATCTGGTCAGTACTTGCCGGACTGGCGCAGGCGCACCCGCGCACCGTCCATCGTCGGACAGTCCTCGGTCGTCAGCTATCGATCTGGAGTGAGAAGGTCTTCGTCGCCGTCTCGTGGGCCTTCTTGGTGGAGTCGGACACCGTGACCGTCACCGAGTACGGGCCGGCCGGAACCTTCTTGGCCAGCACGGTCCCGGACAGGAGTCCGCTCGACGACAGCTTCAGCCCCTTGGGCAGTGTCCCCACTTTCTTCCACTTGACCGGGGGGAGTCCGCCCGCCGACGCCAATTGGTAGCTGTAGGGGGTGCCCAGGGTGACGTCGGGCAGCGACGTCGTGGTGATCTGGAGCGCTCCCACCGTCAGCGTGAAGAACTGGGTGGCGTCGGACCCCTCACCGTTCGAGGCGATGAAGCCGAACTGGAACGTCCCGGCCTGGGCCGAGGTCCCGGACAGCGTGCCCGTTCCGTCGGCATGCGGGGTGAAGGTGAGGCCCGCCGGAAGGTTGCCGAACTCGGAGACCGTGGGCGTCGGTGTACCCGTCGACGTCACCGTGAAGGATCCGGCCGCGCCCTGGGTGAACGTCGTGGAGTCGGCCGACGTGATGGCCGGCGGCTGGTCCACGGTCAGGGTGAAGGTCTGGGAGGCCGTGCCGTCACCGGAGGCCGTGAAGGTGATCGGGTACGACCCGGTCTGCGTGGGCGTTCCCTTCAGGGCACCGTGGGTGAACGTCACGCCGGCGGGCAGCGTTCCCGACTCGGTGATCGAGGGCACCGGGAACCCGGACGCCGTCGGCGTGAAGCTCCCACGGGTGCCGACGAGGAAGGTCGCCGAGTCGCCCGAGGTGATGGACGGCGGCTCGTCCACGGTGAGGGTGAAGGACTGCGAGGCCGGACCGCCCACGCCGTTGGCGGCCCCGAAGGTGATCGGGTAGCTCCCCCCGGTGCCGGCGGCCGGGGTGCCCGACAGCGTGCCGGTGCCGTCCCCGTTGTCGACGAAGGTGACACCGCTGGGCAGGCTGCCGGTCTCCGACAGGGCGTCGGTCGGGGTGCCGGTCGAGGTCACCGTGAAGGTCCCGGCCGAACCGGCGGTGAAGGTGGCGCTCGCCGCCGACGTGATGGCCGGAGGTGCGTCCACGGTCAGGGTGAAGGACTGGGAGGCGTCCGGGCTCACCCCGTTGGCGGCACCCAGGGTGATCGGGTAGGTGCCGCCACTGGTGGCCGACGGCGTGCCGGAGATCGTCGCCGTGCCGTCCCCGTTGTCGGCGAAGGTGACCCCGGGGGGCAGGCTGCCGCTCGCCGACAGGGCGGCGGTCGGGAATCCGGTCGAGGTCACCGTGAAGCTGCCGGCGGTTCCGGTCACGAAGGTGACGCCGGGCGCCGAGGTGATCACCGGCGATGCGTTCACGGTCAGGGTGAAGGACTGGGACGCGTCCGGCGCCACCCCGTTGGTGGCGTCGATGGTGATGGCGTACGTGCCCTGGGTTGTCGGGGTGCCGGACAGGGATGCCGTGCCGTCACCGTTGTCGACGAACGTCACCCCGCCCGGGAGTGCGCCCGACTCGGACAGCTGGGCCGACGGCTCGCCCAGGGAGGTCACCGCGAAGCTGCCGGACGTCCCCTCCTGGAAGGTGGTGCTGGCGGCGGACGTGATCGTCGGCGCGAAGGCCGTGCTGGCCACGTTCAGGGTGAACGACTGTGTGGCCTCGGAGCCGATCCCGTTGGACGCGGTGATGGCCAGCGGGTAGGTGCCCACGGTCCCGGGGTCGGGCGTGCCGGCCAGGCTGGCCGTGCCGTCACCGTTGTCGGTGAAGGTGACACCGCTCGGCAGTGCGCCCGTCTCGGAGACCGCCGCGGTCGGATTCCCCGCGGTGGTCACCGTGAAGTTGCTGTGGATCGTCTCGGCGAAGTTGGCAGTGCCCCCGGAGGTGATCGTGGACGCTTCGTCCACGGTGAGGACGAACGACTGCGAGGCGGGGCTGCCCACGCCGTTGGCGGCTCCGAAGGTGATCGGATAGCTCCCCCCGGTGCCCGTCGCCGGGGTGCCCGACAGTGTGCCGGTGCCGTCCCCGTTGTCGACGAAGGTGACACCGCTCGGCAGGCTGCCGGTCTCCGACAGGGCGTCGGTCGGATTGCCGGTCGAGGTCACGGTGAAGGTCCCGGCCGAGCCCGCCGTGAAGGTGGTGGCCGCCGTCGACGTGATGGCCGGGGCGGCCGTCACCTTCAGGGTGAAGGACTGGCTGGCGTTGGGACTGGCCCCGTTGTTGGCGACGATGGTGATCGGGTAGGTGCCGTTGGATCCGGCCGTCGGGGTGCCCGACAGGGTGGCCGTCCCGTTGCCGTTGTCGGTGAAGGAGACGCCGCTGGGCAGCGGGCCGGTCTCCGAGAGCGAGGGAAGGGGCAGGCCGGTGGCCGTCACGGTGAAGGAGCCCGCGCTGCCCTCGGTGAAGGTCGCGCTGTTCCCCGAGGTGATGGCGGGTGGCGTCGTGGCCGGCGTGATGGTGGTCGTCGACAGAGGCGTCGGCGCCAGGTAGGGGGGCGTGCCACTGCCGTTGCTGCTGTTCGTCGGGTAGCCGTCGAAGGTGACGTTGCCTGCCGTGCTGACGTTGGTGTTCACCTTGAACTCGGTCAGGTCCACCGGCTCGACCGTCCCTACCGCGCCGGTGGCGGTGAACTGGGCCGTCACCGTGGGCATGGTCACGGTCTGGCCGCCCGCGACGTGGATGGCGGACGGGAGCTCGGTCTCGATGTAGGGGTAGCCCGTCTTGTAGTTGCCGGTCTGCAGTGCGTCGCAGCCGGTACCCGTCGTCGTGCAGTAGGTGCCCGTGGCCTGGCCGGAGGTCACCGCGTCGCCACCCTCGAGGTGCATGGACCCGGGGACGTAGGTGAGGCCGGCGGGGACCGGGATGATCGAGGCGAACTCGTCGCCGTAGTTGACGGTGAACCCGTCATCGCTCGACGGAAGGGAGGAGGACACCCCGGCATTGGTCAATGTGAAGGTCGAACCCTGGTGCACGGTCGCCGGTTCCACCGAGGCGATACCGACTCCCTCGTAGATGTCCTCGGTGACGAACCCGAGGACCTTCAGCTCGTCACCCATGTCCTGGTTGGACGAGGGGTCGTAGCTCAGCGATCCCGTGGAGCACGACGGGCTGGAGGCCGAATACGTGGCGGTGCCCGAGGCGCAGATGCCGAAGGTCAGGCCGAAGATCCCGGTGGCCACGGTGTTGCCACTGCCGTCCACGGCGAAGGTGGTCGTGATCAGGCCGTTGGACGCGGTCGACGTCACGGTGGAGGTGGCGTCCGCCGCCGGAGCCGGAGTGACGATGGTCAGCGAGGTCGGATCGATGCTGGCCGCCCCTCCCTGCACCAGGGTGTCCACGTCGAAGGTGTTGGCCGACGGGGCGTTGGACCCGACGGTGTATCCGGCGATGCCGTTGGCGACGACGGGCGCCCCACCGGCGGCCCCCGCCGAGGTCGTAGCCAGCACGGCTCCGGTCGCACCCATGGCGACGGCCGCCAGAGCCGCCAGCAGCAATCTCACCGCGACGCGCACGCGCGCCCGAACATCCCCAGCAACGGTCACGTGGATTCCCCCATCCTCAAGTCCCGCCGGCCGTGTTGGAGCCCCCCACTCGACCCTCTCGCAGACCGGCCCGATTTGCGATCGTGCGTCACTCTTAAATACGCGGAATGCAAAGTCAAGAACCAATAAATAATTGTCTGATGGATCCGTCACGCTCCGCAGCAATCACGGGATCGCGTCCACGATCGTCGCCACCCTTCGTGTCCGCGGTCGGGGTGCACCCCTCGTGTCACCCGGACGTCGGAGTCCCGCCCCGGGTCCGATGGGGCCGACCGAATGCCGCGATCCCGGGTCGCCCGGTCAGGCGGTGTACGTGTACGCCGCGGTCGCCGAGCCGGCTGGCGTCGTCACCTCGACCGTCGCCGGTCCGGCGGATCCGACCGGCACCTCCGCCCGCAACGACGTCCCCGCCCTGTTCACCGTCACGCCGGCTGCCGCGGTGCCACCGATAGTCACCGCGGCCCCTTGGAGATCTGTCCCCTTGATGGTGACCTTGCGGCCGCCGGTCGTGGGTCCGGAGGATGGCGCGACCGACGAGATCGTGGGGGCGAGGTAGGTGAACTGGTTGGTGTAGGTGGCCACGCCCGACGGGTAGTCCATCTGGTACATCCCCGGGGGGTCCGCGCCGTCCGCCGGGGAGGTGACGGCCACGAACTGCGACCCGGTGCCCGGGGGCACGACGGCCGTCAGTGACCGGCCACCCTTGGCCACCTTCACCTGGGTGGCGGGCGTGGTCCCGAACTCGACCGCGGTTGCGCCGCTGAACCCGGCACCCGTGACCGTGACCTTGCTCCCGCCGGCTCCCGCACCCGACGAGGGTGTGATGCCCGTGATGGACGGGCCGGAGACGTCGATGGAGACGGGGCCGGGCCCGTACAGACCATCGAACGACGCCGTGGCGGTGCCGGGCGTGACACTGGTGACGAGGAAGCTCACGTCACAATGGCCGGCCTCGAGCACGGGAAGGGGATTCGACGCCGATCCGGCGACCACCATCGTGTGGCTGCCGGCGGTTCCCGTGAACGTGACGCCGCTGCAGTCGCCATCCGATCCTCCGAGGGGGTCGGTGGCGACCACCAGACCGTCGCTCAGGGTGACCGAGATGGAGAACGGAATGGTGGTGTCGCCGGGCCACACCAGCAGGTCGAACCCGACCGGCCCGGTACCACCCACGGCGAGTTCGGGGATACCGGAGGACGATGACGTCACGGTCGGTAATGCCCCCACGGGATCACTCGAGGCCAGGCCGGCCACGACCGTCATCCCCAGACCCGCCACCACCACGGCCCCGATCCGCACACATTTCCCACCGAACATCCGCCCCGCCTTCCGCTCAGCGGACCGCCGCCATCTCCACCGTCCGCATTCCCGACACCCTCGCCATTGCGAGTTCCCCCGGAAGATATCAGGGGGGCCGGCGCCACGTCACTCCAGTTCGAGGAACCGCATAGTTGCGTCGATGACACCGAAATCGGACGGCGTGGCGAAGTGGTCCACGCCCGGGACCGATACCAGGGTGGCCGACGGCAACGCATCGACCAGGCGGCCGGCCGACGGCACGAAGTCGTCCTGGCCGAGCACCACGAGGACCGGGCAGTCCACCACGGCCAGGTCCTCCGGAGTGGGTCGGGGCGGCACCCGCCGGAGGAAGGCGGCGAGCGCCTTCGGATCGTTGCCGGCCGCGGCGGCCAGTCGGGTGAACACCCGGGCCTGGACGTTCTCCGGATCGGCGCCGGACTCCAACGCCTCGACGATCGACGAGTTGTCCGATGCTTCGAACACGTTGTCGCCCACTCCGAGGAGGACCAGCCGGTCGAATCTTCCGGGGTGGGTGACCGCGATGCGCAGCAGGATCTGGGCGCCGGCCGAGAACCCGACAGCCGACGTCCGCTCCGGCAGCACCGAGGCGACATCCTCTTCGACCGATGCATAGTCCGCCGGGTCGGTCGACGGATCAGAGCTCCCATGACCGGGCAGGTCGATCACCGGCACGGTGCAGTCGACGTCGGCCAGGATGTCCACCCACCCGGTGCG
>PMFY01000350.1 GCA_003157945.1 Acidimicrobiaceae bacterium
AGCTGCGCGAGGAGCTGGCCACAGCCAAGGCGGAGCAGCTCCTGGTCCCCCAGGTCGCCTGGGGTCACTTCGCGGCCAATGCCGACGGCGACGACCTGGTCATCTGGACCGACGAGTCGCGCACCTCCGAGCAGATGCGCTTCGCCTTCCCCCGGCAGGTCGAGGACCCCTACCTGTGCATCGCCGACTTCTACCGGACCGTCGATTCGGGTGAGCCGGACTTCGCCAGCTTCCAGGTGGTGACCATGGGCGCCCGCGTCTCCGAGGAGGCGGCGCGGCTGTTCGCCGCCGACGAGTACCAGCAGTACCTCTACCTGCACGGCCTCGGTGTCGAGATGGCCGAGGCGCTGGCCGAGTACTGGCACCNNGTGGGGCTACCCGGCGTGCCCGCGGCTGGAGGACAACGCCAAGGTGGTCGAGCTCCTCGGCGCGGAACGGATCGGTGTCGAGGTGAGCGAGGGGTTCCAGCTCCACCCGGAGCAATCGACGACGGCGATCATCTGCCACCACCCGCAGGCCAAGTACTTCGTCGCCTGACGGGCCGCGGAGGCGCACCTGCCGGTGGGCGCCCGGCACCAGGGTGGACATCGGTGGACATCGGCGGTCGCGGCGTCCCGCGTCCGTAGGTCGCACCGCATGCGGCGACCCTGCCGGGGGGCAACGGCCACTGCACCCCCCCGGATCACCATGTCGTGGGCCGCGGCGCCGGTCTCCGGATCGGCGCGCACCCGTTGTGATGCACCGCGGTCGGTAGATTGGGTCACGTGGACGCGATCATCGCAGTGGGCAACGGACTCGATGGATCGCTGACCGGAACCGGCCGCCTCGAGGTGATCCTCGTCGGCGTCATCGTCGTGCTGGCCGCCGTCCTCGTGCTGGTCCGGTACCTGCGGAACACGAACCACAAGCGCCGCAAGGGCGCGTCTGCGTACTTCGACAAGAACGCCGCCAACAAGGGATCGGCCGGCCGGGGCACCTCGACCGGGACCGCCACCTACCCGGCCTCCGGATCTTCCGCCCCCCAGACCCTGGCACCGTCGTTCGCTGCTCCGCGCAAGGGAGCCTTCCGTCAGGACGGCAGCCCGACCCAGGGCCGGCCCCCGTCGACGGACGCTGCGCCCCGCACACCGGCGGCACCCGCAGCGACCACCGCACCCGGCCTCCGGACCCCGGTCAGGTCTCCGGTCCTCGACCCCGTCCCGCCGCTCCGGACGGAGGGGATCGCCATGCCCCCGGACAAGGGGGCGAGCGCCACCCGGCCCACCGCCTCGAACCCCGGCCCCGGCCCGGAAGCAGCCCCCTCATCGGGCGCAACCTCGGCGCCATCACCAGCTCCCGCGCCATCACCAGCTCCTGCGCCATCACCAGCTCCCGCGCCATCACCTACCTCGGCGCGCACGGCCGTGCCGGCCAACCTGCCGCCGTTGACTCCTCCTCCACCGACCGCCGCCACGTCGATCGACGGCGCTCCGGCGGATGGTCCCACCCGGACGACGAGCGGTGCCGAGCCCGAGTCAGAGCCGGACGGCGACACGACGGACGACAACTGACCACCCGTCACCCGTCATTCGTCACCCTTCACCGAAGGTCCGCGCAGCCGGCCCGCTACGCCGACGTCCGGTCCGGTGACCGCTACAGCGCCAGGGTCGCCCCACCGTCGACCACGACGGCGGAGCCGTTGACGAAGGCGGCCTGCGCCGAGCACAGGAACGTCACCACGGCACCGAAGTCCGACGGATCGCCCATCGCCCCGGAGCCACCCAACTGCTTCATGCGGTCGGTGGCGTGCGGGCCCGGGCAGGCCATGTTCAGGGTGATCCCGCTCGACTCGGACGCAAGGTCGTTGGCGGCCGTCTTGATCCACGCCCACAGACCGGTGCGGGCCGTGTTGGAGAGTGCCAGTACCGGTGCCGCCTGCGTGACGGTGTACGACGTGATGCAGCAGATCCGGCCCCAGCCCGACGACCGCATGTGCGGTAACGCTTCTCGCACCAGCCGCACCGAGGTGAGCAGGTTGGCGTTGAGCGCGGCCTCGAGGTCCGCATCGCCGAGGTCCAGGGCGCGTCCGGGACGCGGCCCGCCGGCGTTGGCGACCAGGATGTCCAACGCACCGAACCGCTCGACCGTTGCCGCGACGAGGCGGGCCGGCTGACCCGGATCCGTCACGTCCCCGGCGCAGGCGTCGACGGACCCACCGACCGCCGCCACCTCCTGCCGCGTCGCCTCCAGGGTCGCCGGGTCCCGACCCGACAGCATCACCCGGACGCCTTCGGCGGCCAGTGCCAGTGCCGTGGCCCGGCCCAGTCCCCTCGAGCTGGCGGTGACGAGCGCCACCTTGCCCTCGATGCCCAGATCCATGCCGTCCCTCCTCAGTGGTCGACGACGACGAGGCCGTGGTCGACGGTGTTGAGCGGCTCGGGACGACCGTCGGTCCCGATGACCACGATGTCCTCCAGGCGCATGCCGAACCGGCCCGGCTGGTAGATGCCCGGCTCGACGGAGAAGGCGTGGCCGGGCACCAACGGCTCGTCGTTCCCCACCACCAGGTACGGGTCCTCATGTTCCTCGATCCCGATCCCGTGCCCGGTGCGGTGCACGAAGAGATGTCCGTACCCGGCGTCGCCGATGGCCTCGCGGGCGACGGCATCGACCGACGCCGCCGTCACGCCGGCCACCGCCGAGCCGACCGCCGCCAGCTGGGCGGCCTGCAGCACGTCGTAGCAGGCCCGCACCTCGGACGGGGGATCGCCGGTCACGACGGTCCGGGTGATGTCCGAGCAGTAGCCGACGTCACCGTCGAGCGCCAGGGTGCCGCCGAAGTCGCACACCACGGTCTCGTCCCGGCCGATGACCCGGTCCCCCGGCTCGTGATGGGGACTGGCTGCGTTCGGGCCGCTCCCCACGATGGCGAAGTTCACGGTGCTGTGCCCCTCGGCGACCAGCAGTGCGCCCAGGTCGGCGGACACGGCGGCCTCCGTCCGGCCGACGAGCGGGATCCCGCCGGCCTGCAGGACGAGCGCCACCCGGTCGGCCGCGGCACCGGCCGCCCGCAGCGCGGCGACCTCGGCCTCGTCCTTCACCGCCCGGATCGGTGAGGTGACGGTCGACGCCTCGATCCACCGGGCGTCGGGCAGGCGACGCTGGAGAGCGAGCGCCGTGGTGGCCCAGGCCCGGTCGGACAGCGCGAACCGTCCCGACCGCACGCCGGCCACCTGGTCCACGACGAGGTCGATCGGGTCCACGTCGTCGGTCCACGGCAGCAGGTCCACGAGGCCGCCGCTGTCGGGTACCCGGGGCGCCTCGAGGGCGGGCACCACCAGCACCGGGTCTCCGACGAGGGGGAGGACGAGCAGGGTGAGGCGTTCCAGGGGCATGGCCCGGTACCCGGTCAGCCACGGGAGGTCGGCCCCGTGGGAGAGGAGCAGGGCGTCGACGCCGCCGGCCTCCATGCGCCGCCGCACACGGGCCAACCGCGACCTCCGGGCCTCGAGGGCCGTCGGACCGAGCGTCTCCGTCATCGGCTCACCGTACCGACATCGTGACGGGCACGGCGACGGGTCCGGTTGCGGGAGCGGGCACGGCGACGGGTCCGCGTGCGGGAGCGGGCCCGCCCACGGGTCCGGGTGCAGGTCCGGGTGCAGGTGCGGGTGCAGGTGCCGAGGCGGGTCCGGACGATGCGTCGGCCGCCTCCCGTGCGTGGTAGCTGGAGCGGGTCAGCGGCGACGCCTGGACGTGGGCGAATCCGAGGTCCATGCCGGCCCGGCGCAGCTCGTCGAACTCCTCCGGGGTCCACCAGCGGGCGACCGGCAGGTGGCCGGCGCTGGGGCGCAGGTACTGGCCCAGGGTGACGATGTCGACCCCAACGGCCCGCAGGTCGGCCAGGGTGGCGAGCACCTCGTCCTCCCGCTCGCCCATGCCGAGGATGATGCCCGATTTCGTGGTGAGCCCGGCCCCGGCGGACCGGGCGAGCACCGTCAGGCTGCGGGCGTAACCGGCGGACGGTCGGACCACACGCTGCAGCCGGGCGACCGTCTCGATGTTGTGGTTGAGCACGTCGGGCCGGGCGTCGAGGACGGTGTGGAGCGAGGCGCGGTCCCCTTTGACGTCGGAGATCAGCACCTCGACGGCGGTGCCCGGACTCGCCTGCCGGATGGCGTCGATGGTCCGGGCGAACGCCCCGGCGCCCCCGTCGGCGAGATCGTCGCGGGCCACGCAGGTGATCACGGCGTGGGCGAGGCCCATGCGAGCGACGGCCTCGGCCACCCGGGCCGGCTCACCGGGGTCGAGCGGGAGCGGGTGACGGGTGTCGACCTGACAGAACCCACAGGCCCGCGTGCAGCGGGACCCGTTGATCATGAACGTCGCCGTGCCGTCGGCCCAGCACTCGTAGATGTTGGGGCAGCCCGCCTCCTGGCACACCGTGACGAGCCCGAGATCGCGCACCGACTGCTGCAGACCGAGGTACCCCTCGGCCATGGTCGCCTGCACGCGCAGCCACGCCGGCTTGCGGGCGGACAGGGCCACTCCGGCACCCGGGGCGATCCCCGATCGGGCCATCCGCCGCTCGAGGGCGGTCGGTACCGGGCCCGCCGGCGTCGTCGACCGGTGGTCCGGCGTGGCCGGCGGCCCCGCGTCCCGGGCGCCGTCCGTGACCTCGGACCTGTCGGTGACCGGACCCCAGGGACGCGCCGCCGCAGCCACCACCGCGTCGACCACTTCGGCCATCGTCGCCGGGAACCCCTCGGCCGCCAACGACGTCATGGGGTGATCAGCGATCCCGCACGGCACGATGTGGTCGAACATGGTCAGGTCCGTGGTGACGTTGAGCCCGAAGCCGTGGGTCGTGCGCCCCCGGGCCGTCCGCACGCCGACGGCCGCGATCTTGCGGGGGCCGTCGGGGCCCGAGCCCGGCACGATCGGATCGATCCACACGCCCGGGTGGTCCGGCTTGCGCCCCACGCGGTCGGCCGGGACGCCGAGCGCCACCAGGGCATCGATCACCACCTGCTCCACCTGGCGCACGTGCTCCGGACCGTGGTGGGGGCCACGCCCGACGGTGCGGACGGGGTAGCCGACCAACTGGCCCGGGCCGTGGTACGTCACGTCGCCGCCGCGGTCGACCTCCAGGAGGGTCGCGCCGACCGAGGCCGGCTCGACCAGCACGTGGGACGGGTCGGCATGCGAGCCCAGTGTGTACACGGGCGCATGCTCCATCAACAGCAGGTAGTCGTCGTCGGAGCCCACGGCCACGGCACGCTGGAGGTCCCATCCCTCCGCGTAGGGGACGCGTCCCAACCAGCGCACACGGAGGCCGCGCCCCTGCGCCCCGGCGGACGTTCGGTCGTCCTGCACCGGCGGCTAGAGCTCGCCGGCCCAGTCGCGGTCGTCGAGTATGGCCGACAGCCGGGACAGGAAGCGGGCGACGTAGGCGCCGTCGACGGCACGGTGGTCGAAGTTCATCGCCACCAGGCCGACGGAGTGGATCCCGATGGACTCGGTGCCGTCGGGGAGTTCGACCACCACCGGCTTGCGGGACACGCCGTCGGTCGAGAGGATCG
>PMFY01000392.1:0-241 GCA_003157945.1 Acidimicrobiaceae bacterium
GGCCGGTGCGGCGGTGGAGGTCGGTGCTGCGGCAACGGCGGAGGCGGCGTCAGTCGTGGGGGCCTCGGCTGCCGGTGCGGCGGTGGGGGTCGGTGCTGCAGGAGCGGCAGGCGGTTCGGCTGCAGCAGATGGTGCTTCGGCTGTGGGTGGCTCAGCGGGTGCAGGTGCCGGAGCTGCGGGTGCCTCAGCGGCTGCAGGTGCCGGGGCGGCCGGAGCCGGAGCCGGCGGGGCGGCGGCGGTC
>PMFY01000392.1:279-6064 GCA_003157945.1 Acidimicrobiaceae bacterium
CGCAGTTGGTGTCGACCACGGCGACGATCGGCAGGCCGAGCTTGTTCGCCTCGGTGACGGCGATGTGCTCCTTGTTGGTGTCGATCACGAAGATGGCGTCGGGCAGCTTGTCGAGACCGCGGATACCGCCGAGATTGCGCTGGAGCTTCTCGAGCTCACGGCTGTGGCGCAGCGCCTCCTTCTTGGGCATCGCGTCGAAGTCGCCGGCCTTCTGCATGGCCTCGAATTCCTTCATGCGCTTCACCCGGGTGGAGACGGTCTGGAAGTTGGTGAGCATGCCGCCCAGCCACCGCTCGTTCACGTAGGGCATACCGCAGGCGTCGGCGTAGACGGCGACGGGGCCCTGGGTCTGCTTCTTCGTCCCCACGAAGAGGATCGTGCCGCCGCCGGCGACGAGGTCCCGGATGTACCCGTAGGACTCCTCGATGCCCTTGAGCGTCTGCTCGAGGTCGATCAGGTAGATCCCGTTGCGCTCGCCGATGATGAACCGGCGCATCTTCGGATTCCACCGGCGGGTCTGGTGCCCGAAGTGGACGCCCGCGCCCAGCAGCTGCTTCATGGTGACGACGGCCATATGACTTGCTCCTTGTGACGGTTCGGTTTCACCGGCTGCAGCACCCCGGAGTTCGGGGCGACCGTGGACGCGGCCGGGTGCGTAGTTGGTACCGCTCGAGTGCCCCACCGGTCGGTGGGACCACGCCATGCTAGTGCCCGCGGAGCGGGGGCTCCACTCGGGTCGCCCCCTCGTGCGTGAGGCTGGCACTCCTGCGTGAGAGGAACACCGGCTCCGGCTGTCGCACCGCCCCATCGCCGGGGCTCGCCGGGGCCCGGCGCCACCGCCGGCGGTCAGCCGAGGAGGCGAAGTCCCGGCTCGACGAGGTTGCGGAACTGGCGCCTCCCCACCCAGGCCGGGGTCGACCGGATCGCGGCGTCCCGGACCGCCCGTGCCCCCGCGCCGTGGAGCTGGGCCAGCGAGCCGACTCGACGTGACTGCAGTTGGACGGTGCGCACCCGGCGGCGGCGGACGGCCCGGTACCGGTCGAGGGCGCCCGCAGATCCGGGGCGCAGGGCCGGCCCGAGTGCGAGCGCGTCCTCGATGGCCATGGCCGCACCCTGACCCAGATTGGGCGTCATCGAGTGGGCCGCATCGCCGAGCAACAGGACCTGGCCGATGCCCCAGGTGGGTCGGTCGAGCTCGAACAGATCGTGGTGATAGGGCGGCAAGGCGTCCAGCCGGCGCAGTACCTCGCCGGCCTCCCCGGCGAAACCGGCGAAGTGCCGACGCAGGGAGCTGACGTCGTCGGGTCCCGGATCCCCGGGCGGGGCGTCGGCCACCAGGTAGTAGTAGACGGTGCCCTCCCCCACTGACACGAGCCCGATCCGTCGACCGCTGCCCCAGTACTCGACCGAACCCTCCCGGTCCCACTCGAGCAGGACGCCCCGCCAACAGGTCATCCCCGAGTAACGGAGCGGCCGGTCGAGCCCCAGGTCGGCACGTACCCCGGAGTGGATGCCGTCAGCACCGACGACCACGTCGAAGTGCTCACGTCCACCTCCACCGGTCACCACCTCCGGGTAGTCAGAGCGGTCGACGCGGGCCTCGGATGCGTTGCACATGCGCACCCGGCCGGCGGACAGCGTGGCCAGCGCGTCGTGCAGTACCGGCCGCTCGAGACCGAACGTCGGACCGAAGGTGGTTGCCAGTCGGGCCAGATCCAGCCATTGCAGCAACGAGTCGTCCGCCCGCCGGAAGGATGCCGCCGGAACCGTCCGGGCGATGGCGTGGAGGTCGAGCCCCAACGATTCCAGTGCTCGGGCGGCGTTCGCGGCCAGCACGATTCCCGCGCCCACGGCCTCGGTCCCGGCCGAACGCTCGTGGATGGTCACGTCGTGCTCATCGGCCAGCACGGCGGCGGCCGTAAGACCCCCGATTCCCCCGCCCACCACGGCCACCTTCATCGGACGGGCTCCGACGTCCCGACCAGCCGGTCGAGTGCCCATCGGAGACCGTCCTCCTGGGCGGAGCGGGTGACCTCGCCCCGGAGACCGGCGACCAGCAGTCCGAAGTAGAGACTCAGGTACACACCCACGATCCGGCTCGCTACAGCGCGCTCCAACTCCCCCCGGTCGGCGGCGGCGGCGGCCCGATCGCCCACCCATCCGGCGAACGCCCGCAGGCGCATGCTCGTGGGGCCGTGCCGGTCGGCGCGGAACAGGTTGGAGGTGAGGAAGGCGCGCGACAGGTCGGGCTGTACCGCATAGGAGTCGTAGAGCCGGAGCGAGACATGGACGAGTTCGTCGACCAGGCTCGCACCGGACGGCAGTGACGACTCGATGTCGTCCAGGGTCGCGGCGAGGTGGTCGTCGAGCAGGGCCTCCACCAGGCAAGCGCTGTCGGTGAAGTGCACGAAGAAGGTACCGGAGGCCACCCCGGCCCGCTGAGTGACCGCCCGGCACGTCAGCCCTGGGAGACCGTGGTCAGCGATGATGCCTCGGGCGGCCACCAGGAGCGCCGATCGGGTCGCCGCCTTCTGCTCCCGCCGCGTGCCGGGGGCCTTTTCAGTGATCATGTTCACTGAATGTACTCACCCAACGGCGGACCGACCATCCCTCAGGGAGCGTCGGCGTGGATGACGCGCACGGCCACCGGGGATTGCCCGTCGGGATGCCGGTCGAAAGGGGGACGGTGACGCCGGCAGCGGGACCGGGGACGGCGGGCGTTCGCGAGGAGCCGGGTCAGCCGGCGGCCTGGGCGGCAGCCGGTGCGACGGCCGGTGCGACCACCTTGGCGCTCCCGAGCGTGCGACCGGCACCTTCCGGGCGGTCGGCCAGCTTCGCCCGCAACTGCAGCACGGCCTTGGTGTGGATCTGGCACACCCGGCTCTCGGTCACCCCGAGGATGTCGCCGATCTCCGCGAGGGTGAGTCCCTCGTAGTAGTAGAGGGTGAGGACCTTCTTCTCGCGCTCGGCCATCTCCCCCACCGCCTTGACGAGGGCCTCCTTGGTCTCCTTCACCTCGAAGGTGTCCATCGGACCGGCGGTGGCGTCGGGCAGGGTCTCGCCCAGCGTCGACCGGTCGGAGTGGTCGCCGCCACGGAACACCTCGTCGAGTGCGACCACGCCCACGAAGGAGATCTTCCGGAGGGCGGTCTGGAACTCCTCGGGCGTCATCTCGAGATCGGCCGCCACCTCTTCGTCGGTGGGCGTCCGGTGCAGGCTGGCCTCGAGCTTGGAGTACGACTGCTCGACGGCCCGGGCCTTCGCACGGACGGAACGGGGCACCCAGTCGATGGACCGCAGTTCGTCGATGATCGCGCCCTTGATCCGGGGCACCGCATAGGTCTCGAACTTGATGTTGCGGGCCGGCTCGAACCGCTCGATGGCGTCGATGAGGCCGATGATGCCGTAGCTGGCGAGGTCGGCCTCGTCGACATGACGCGGCAGACCGACCGAGACCCGGCCCGCCACGTACTTGACCACNNAGCGAGTCGATGCCGTGCCCAGCCGAATCGAGTTGCGTCGCCAATTGTCCCCTTAGGCCCGTGGATGCGTTCCGGAGTACACCGCACGCAGGCGCTCCTTGCTGACATGAGTGTAGACCTGCGTGGTCTGGAGGCTGGCATGTCCGAGCAATTCCTGGACCACACGCAGGTCGGCGCCCCCGTCGAGGAGGTGCGTGGCGAAGGTGTGCCGGAGGGCGTGGGGGTGCGTCGGGACGGGTGACCGCCGGTCGAGGATGCGTCGTACGTCCCGCGGGCCGAGCCGGTTGCCGCGGCTGTTGTAGAAGAGCGCGCCCCGGGGTGACGCCGGTGTCGCCATGGCCGGACGGGGCCCGGACAGCCAGGCCCGCACCGCGGCCACACAGGTGTCGTGCACCAGCACCTGCCGTTGCTTGTCCCCCTTGCCGGTCACGGTGACCACGCCCCGGTCCAGGTGGAGGTCGTCCACGTCCAGGCCGCACAGCTCGGCGACCCGGATCCCGCTCCCGTAGAGGAGCTCGAGTACGGCGTCGTCACGGAGGTCCCGCGACGAGGACGGTCGGCCGTCGTCGTGGGCGGCGGTGTCCCCCGGAGTGGGTGTCCGGGTGCCTGCCCTCGGACCGAGGAGACGGTCGAGTTCGGTCTGGCCGAGCACCCGGGGCAGGCGCGAGTCGGGCGACGGTGCGGAGAGTCGCACCGACGGGTCCCCGTCGATCAGACCGCGGCGGGCGCACCAGGAGAAGTACGACCGCAGCGATGCCGCCGTCCGGGAGATCGTCGCCTTGGCGTACCGGCGGGTCGCCAGGAACGCGAGGTAGCGGCGGAGCGCGATCCGGTCGACGTCAGTCGGGCCCGTGGCTCCGCCGCGTTCCGCCCAATCGGCGAACCGCCCGATGTCGGAGGCGTACGCCCGCACGGTGTCCGGGGAGAGCCCCGCGACGGAGCGGCAGTAGGCCTCGATCTCCCAGTCCACGCTGAGAGCGTACCGGCGCACCCACCCCGGATCGGCGGACCGCCCGGTGCGGCGGCGCGGGAGGCCCCGATGAACCCGCGCTCCCGGCCGGTGAGGGCTATCGTCTGCCCGAGGCACCAGCAGGCGTGACGGGGGCAGGGGGTCGTCAGGTCCGCCCGGTGCACTGAACATGCAGCACCTGACATCGCATCGACACGACACCGGCGCCCGCCGGGACCACCGTCCAAAGGGGGACCATGACTGACCGCATCGACCGCCGCTCGTTCCTCGCCAAGGGTGCCGTCGCTGGCGCGGGCATCGCCGCCGGCAGCGTGTTGGCGGCCTGTGGCAGCTCCGGTTCGAGCACGAGCTCGACGACCGCTTCGGGCGGTTCGACCGGGTCCCACCCGAACGGTGTCTCGTCGGCCACCCCCAAGACCGGCGGCTCGCTGACCTTCGGAGTGGACGCCGAGGAGAAGGGCTTCTCCCCGACCCAGGGCACCTTCGACGAGGTCGGGATCATGTACGCCCGCACGGTGTTCGACACGCTCATGATCCTCGACGCCAACGGAGAGCCCCAGCCGAACCTGGCCGAGTCCGTGACCTCCAACAGCGACGGCACCGTGTGGACCATCACCATGCGCTCGGGCCTCAAATTCCACAACGGCGCCACCTGCGACGCCGCCGCGGTGGCGGCCAACCTCACCGCCCACCAGCACTCGTTGCTGACCGGCCCCGCCCTCACCCCGGTGGAGTCGATCGTGGTGACCAGTCCGCTCGTCGTCACCATCACCATGAAGACTCCGTGGGTCCCGTTCAACTACTACCTCTGCGGCGGCATCGGCAGCCAGTTCGCCTTCGTCGCCGAGCCCAACTGGCTGGCCACCGGCAGCCAGACCAACCCGGTCGGCACCGGGCCCTTCGTCTTCCAGGAATGGATCCCGAACAGCCATTTCACCGCCACCCGCAACCCGAACTACTGGCGCAAGGGGATGCCCTACCTCGACAGCATCACCTACAAGCCCATTCCCGATCCCGACCAGATCCTGGCCAGCCTCAACTCGGGCGTCATCGACATCCTGCACTCGGACAACGGGTCCACCATCACCCAGCTGCGCGACAACACCAAGCTGGGCTACGTGGACGACTCCAAGGTCGTCGCCGGCGAGCCGGACATGGGCTGCATCCAGATGAACCTGTCCAAGGCCCCGTTCAACAACGCGAAGCTGCGCCAGGCCATGGCCTACGCCACGTCGTCGGAGCAGTACGTGCAGGTGATCGACGGCGGGGTGACCGAGCCGACCAACGGTGTGTTCACGGCGGGTTCGCCGTACTACCTGACGGACAACGGCTA
>PMFY01000392.1:6170-6294 GCA_003157945.1 Acidimicrobiaceae bacterium
GCGCTGACCGGTGCCTACGAGGCGCTGACGTGGCGGCAGTTCGGGGCCGTCAACCCCGACCTCAACTACATCTTCTGGACCCCCACCAACGCGTCCACCCCCGGGTTCGCCATCAACATGGCCC